>RFLC01000222.1 GCA_003694055.1 Candidatus Pacearchaeota archaeon
GCCAGAACTCTCACCATTGTTTTGGTTTTCGCTGTTGTCAACTGGCACTTCCTTGCAGCACGTTACTGCAAAAGGTCCGCCGAAGAACAAGTAGTCTGTGTCGCATCTCAACCCTCCAAGGCAGTTAAATCCGAGGAAGGGGTTTAAGCAAGAGATTCCGATAGCTTTAATCGGTTCAGAAGGTTCGCAGCTCCACTCATCCCCAAGCCTGTCCTTGCATGCGTTGTCTGGAGAAATGGAGAAGAATCCGTCTAGGTATTTGCGCCTGCACTCCTTGCGCGTTTCCTGCTGCTCCTGCTGCTGTTGCTCTTGCTGTTGCTCTCCAGCAATCTCCTCAGCTGTTTGTTCACTCACTTCAAGCTCGTCTGAGGTAAGCGCGCGCTCTCCGTCGATGTAAATGATAAAGTAATACTCATCATTGCCAGGGTCAACCATGTACTCAGTTGTCCACTGAGCAAACACAGTGCGGTCAGCTGGATCAAGCGTGCCTGTGAACTGCTGGTCAACCTTGTCATCCCCCACGACATCACTCTCATAGATTTCCATTGTTATCTCATGTCCTTCGCACTCTCCCTCGTAATCTGCAACCATTGCCACATCCTCGCCATTTGCAATAGTGTCCACTACTCTTTCTGTTGAGAGCGACATCCAGCGCGGATTGCTCAAAGTGCAAGTGCCAGTTGCAGGCGGTTGCTCTTGTTGCTCTTGATCCTGCCCGCTTTGCTCCTGACCTGTTTCCTCTCCAGTTTCACTAGGTCCTGCGGGTTGCTCCCCAGGAGTTTCACCGCCAGTTTCAGTTGGTTCCTGCGGTTGCTGTTCAACTGCCCTTACATCCCTAGTTCCACCTTTTGTGCAAAGTTTAACCTGGACAGTTGTATCGCCAGAGTGCAACTGCAGCGGACCGCCTTTCTCGTCATACCCGTTCGGGCAACTCTCAGCTAACGTAACATCCCTCAGCGCATTAGTAGGAGGAGTTATTGCTCCACGCAAAACGCACAACCTGAACTTATAACCTGCGCTGTCAGTGAAGAAGAATGGAGAACGTTTCTCACCCTCTGCGCAGCTCTCGCTGTCTCGAATTATTTTCGCGTCTCCCACAGCCACGACCTCGTTCTGTCCAGCGACGCTGTCCAGCGGCACGCTCGCAACGCACAATATGAAATTCTCACCGCCGATTGTTGTAAAGCGCACCCTCTCCGACTTCTCTCCCTCGCAAGTTGCCGTTGCGCCTGTTTCAATACTAATTGCTGTAACTACAGAATTCTCAAGCGGTTGCGCTCCTGCTTGCTGTACAGGCCCAGTTTCCGTCGGGTTAGCGCCTCCGTCTGGAACATTTTGCGCATCAACACCAGCATCCTGAGCTGCTGCACCAAACGCAGCTAAGAGAAGAGCCAATAAAAAGCACGTGTAAATGAACGCTAATTTCGCACCCTCTTTGCCCATTGCTTTTTTAGGCAAAACATATTTATAAATGTTTTGAACCCTAAAATATTCTCCTGCTTGCCCTATGCAACCTCTCTCAGAGTTTCACCCAAGTGCGCAAATCTAGTTAAAGTTTTAAAGCCGTAGAGGAGCGCAGCAAGACGAGTTTCATAAACATTTTTAAACAACCACTTGTATGGAGCGCAATGGAGAACGAGAAAGAAAAGACTGAGGAAAGCGTGGATGGAGAAGAATCTTCAGAGGAGAGCGCTGTTAGCGAGGAAGAGCAAAGAGCGCAAGATGGTTCTTCCGCGCAACTCAAACTCCCGTCGAGAATACGGAAACCAAAAGAAGGAGAATTTCTCGGATTGGTATTGCAAAGGTTAGGAGGCAATCGCATGCTAGTTAAAACAACCGACGGAAAAGTGCGCAACTGCAGAGTTCCAGGGAGGTTCAGCAGAAGGTTCTGGGTCCTGCCGGGAAATGTTGTGATAATTAAACCATGGGAATTTGATGACTCAAAGGCAGATATAATCTACCAATACAGAAAAGACGAAACAACCCAAATAAAGAAATCAGGCGTGCTTGACGATATAGAATAAGTTGCATCCCGAACTTGGGCATCCACGCAAGAGCTAGTTTTAAGGTTGCTAACGCGCCGACCTTGCGACACTTCGCCGGTTGAAGCGCGGCAATGACGTTTGCGCTGGCAGGGTAGCGTGGAAGGTGCAAAGTTTTTCTCGCGCGCAATGCCTTAGAAAACTGGCGCGCGCTGCTCGCGCAATCCTGCTAACGCTTTCGCTTTCCCAAGATTCAATCAATGAAAAAACAGAAACGCCGGGCAACAACCGAACTAAAAGCCAAGCAACACTTCTCAAACGCGATGCAAAACTTGCGCAAGTTCTGAGCGCGCAAACCCGCGCAAAATCAGCGCAGCTCAACATACAGAACCACCTCTCGAGAGTTAGCGTCGTAGTACTCCCTCAACTTCGCAGGGATGCGTATTTCATAATCATAAACTCCGTAAGCGCCCGTCTTATTTTTGTTTATTTCTGCGAGAAAAACCAGGTCCTCTTTGTCTCCGACGTCAAACTCGCCATTTGTGTCGTCGGATGTATCCCATGTTATGCCTGTCACAAAGTTAGTGTTGTTTGTGGAGTTAGTGATTGGCACATCATAGAGTGTCTTTTTGAAAACCAGAAAGTTTGTTGTGTTAATTGGGTCTCCGCTTGAGTTTGTAAAGAGCGCACTGACAGAATCAACAAAGGTTGTCATGTTGAGCAACGCGTCTATCTCTCCAAAGTCGTTGTTCACTTTTCCATGCGTTAGGTTTCTTCCGATAGCTTCAAGACTTGACCAATCAATGTTTGACTCTGAATCTGCCGCGTAGATATTGCCGTCGGAAAATCTGTCAGCTGGCCATCTGACAACGCTGCTGTTCTCTATGTCGCGCAACGCGAACTCGCTCAA
>RFLC01000223.1 GCA_003694055.1 Candidatus Pacearchaeota archaeon
CAGAAAGTTGTTCGCGCGTAATTGAAATTATTGACAAAACTCGCGAGGAGTTTGTGAGAGGTGGGAAAAACTTTTGCGTGAATTACGAGAAGTACAGGGTTGTGAAAAATTTGTGAGTTGGGAGGTGTTTTGTTTTTGGTTGGCGTGGTAAAATTGAGTGCTTGATGCGCAAGTTTGCGTTGAGGTTGGGTTTTGTTTTTGAGCGAGTGTGGGAAGTGCGTATATACGCGCGTATATACATAAAATCTTGTGTTTTTCGCTGAGAAGGTTTTCGCATTTCTAGCTAGCGGTGCGCGCATTTTTGTCTTGTCACCGCAGCTACGAGGAGAATGGAAAGAACAAACTTTTTAAGCCGCTAAACCCTGGCATGAATGCCCGGATGGCCCAGCGGTTACGGCGGCGGATTGCTAATCCGCTTTCCCTTGTGGATTCCCAGGTTCGAATCCTGGTCCGGGCGTTTTTTGGTTAGAAAGCGGCGCGCCGAAGGCGCGCCGACGAAAGCTGGCAAGTAAGGGTTAGACTTAATCTAACTTTATTTTACCTTTCAGCGAGGGATTGAGCTCAAGCGCGCGCTCAAATGCTTCGCGCGCTTTTCCGCGTTCGCCAATGCTTTGGTAGCAAATGCCAAGGTTTTTGTAAGCGTTTGCGTCTTTGTTGTTCAGAGAGATCGATTTTTTGAAGAATTCTATTGCTCTTTTGGTTTTGCCTTGTTTTGCATACGCGATGCCGATGTTTGTGTAGGTTGCGTTGTAATTTGGGTTTATTTTTAGCGATGCGTTGAGCGCTTCAATTGCTTTGTCAAGCGCGTCGTTTGCGTTGGAGAGGAGGTATGCTGAACCGAGCATGAACCAGGATTTAAAGTCGTTAGGGTTAAGTTCAGTTGCGCGCGCGAAAAGCTCGAGCGCGCGCTCCACTTCGCCGTTGTGCAAACACTGCCTTCCAAGTTCGTAGCACGCTCTCCAATCATTGCTTTCGTTTAATTTCTCTGCTCCTAGCTTCTCATAAACCTTGCCCTTGCTTGCCATGGATTGCTTGTCAAAATATCCGTAGTGATGAACCGGCACATTTAGCGCTACAATCTTTCCGAGAGATTTCAGCGAGTCGCGGACGCTTTCATGCACTTTTCCAGAGAACTTAACTTTTGGATTGTTGCGGAACAATCTTATTTTGAAATTCTCATACCATCCAACCCATCCCTGCGACTCTGCGTACTCATCACCCTCAACGCTCTTCCAACCTGCCGCGCGCGAATCGGGAGTGTAATTGCGAGTTATCAAAGCCACTCCAACTGCGTCTGTTTGGGAGAGAAACTCAACTATTTTCTTGTGGTCTTTCGGAGAGATTAGCTCATCTGCGTCGAGAACTAGAATCCAATCTTTTGTAGCTTTTTCCAGCGAGATGTTGCGCGCTTTCGCAAAATCTCCTTCCCATGCTGCGCTGAAGATTTTCGCTCCAAACTCTCTCGCGATTTCTTTTGTGTTGTCGCTCGAACCAGTGTCAACAACGACAATCTCGTCAACCAGCGCACGCACAGAACTTAAGCACTTTTTGATATTTTTCTCCTCATTCCTCACAATCATACAGAGAGAGATTGAGGTCTTGCGCGTTACTTGGATCATTGAAACTTATCTTTGCGCTAGTTTAACTTTTTTTGCTTTTTCCGGAGGAGCCTTTTAGGTTGGGCGGAAATGTTTTCCCCTAGAATTAGCAAAATTTATAAACTCTCTTATGG
>RFLC01000224.1 GCA_003694055.1 Candidatus Pacearchaeota archaeon
ATCGCAAGGTGTGCGTTAACGGGGTTATTGTGACAGAGCCGTGCTCTGACTTCAAGCAAGAGGTTTGCGTGGAGAACACTCAACAAACTGCGGCAGGTCCGTTCACAGAAGCAGCTTGCAGAGTGAACAGGTGGAGAGATTGCACAATGCAAAAAACCGCACAGGCATGCCTTAACACAGACCAGAGGGATTGCATCTGGCTCCCAGGGATTCAGTACACGCTTATCAACACTGCTGGAGCTCAGGGCGCGCTTGGCGGCGTAGCTGGCGCTTATCCAGGAGCTTATCCTGGAGGATATCTTGGCGCTGGTGCTGGCTACGGCTATCCTGGTTACGGCGGTTTGGCAGCTGGCTACCCGGGATTTGCAACTGGCTTGCTCGGCGGCTCATTCAAGATAATTGCGCAGGAAATTAAGTTGGGAATTCGCCAGCCGGGTGCGTGCGTGCCTCGCGTGCCGCCTGGGCTGAAGGTTTGGAAAGGACAGGAAGCAGCTGCGATTTGCGCGCAAGCGTCTGCGATTTGCCCGGTCACTTACGAAAAAGGGTTCAACGATAAAAACTGGAAGTGCATAAAGAACTGCGAGTGCGATCCAACCACGCCGCAGGGCGCAGGGGTGCTTGCAGCGCGCGTGCAGCTTTGCAGCGCGCTCGGAGACTGCGGCGTTAAAGTGAATTGGGTTGGCGAACGCGGTTATGGTCCGGGTTACTTTGTCTCGAAGTTCAAGAGCCCGTCGAGCTCAAGCAGCAGCGGCGGGCTGTTCTGATTTTTAGGAAAGGTTAGCGCGCAAACGGGATTAAGACAAGCTTTTCTCTGCATAAAAAATTCCGTAAGTCCACAATCCTTTTTTGAGGGTTTTGTGCTGGTAAAAAGCAGATACAATGTTTGCAGTTTGGGTTTTATTCCGGATGCCAAGAAATTCGAGAATTTTTCCAATTGGATAGCAGATTATGCTTGCTTTATACATTCTTGTAGAAGAAGGCATAACATTTTTCTTTATATCTAGGAATTTTACGTTAGTAAACTTGAGCTGCTTTAGGTATTTTTTGAAATCATTCAATGTGGAGAGATTTGGAACTGCCCAACCATTTAGCCATTTTTTCATTTCTTCCTTTTCCTTCACATCAAGATTCTCTTTTTGAAGAAAGCCGTCTGCAACAACAAGTCTCCCGTTATTTTTCAGGATTCTTCTTGCTTCTCTAATAAAATCTTTTTTGTTTTTTGCGTAACAAACACTTTCCAATCCCAAGACAACATCAAACGAGTTATCCTGGAGATTGGTTTTTGTAAAATCGCCTTCTGTAAATTCTGTTAAGTTTTCCACTCTATTTTTTATTGCTAATTGTCTTGCGATTTCCAATTGGCCTTTGTGAATGTTCAATCCTGTTACTCGCGCGCCGATGTTTTTTGCAATCCAAATGCTGCTTCCTCCTATTCCGCAGCCTGCATCTAAAACTCTGTCTTTGGGTGTGATTTTTGCTATTTCTGATAAAACACGGTTCATGTTCACAACTGCTTTATCATGAGTTTTGTTTTCAGAATCGTAATACCCATAATGAATTGCTAGATTTCTGTCCAATCTCCAAATTCTTTTGTAATCTATAAGTGCGTGATTGTAGTATTCAATTATTTTGTTTGAAGTCATGAGCAATAATAAATGCCGCGTTTTATAAATTTTCTACCTTTTCTTCTAATCACCGCGCGCCAAAAAACATCTTTCCTCGTTTTTGCGCCGTCTTTTCTTGGCACTCAACGATTAACTTCCAATGCCAATGCAAAACTCTCTAAAGATAAACTTTAACCAATTACTTCGGCACAACTGCTGCGATGCTGTAGTTGTCAAATCGCGCAGCTGCGCGGACCTCTTCCAGAGTGATTGAATCTATCAACTTTTCCTGCTCGTAAAACTCCTCTGCTTTTGTAATCACCTCGTAAAACATAAGTTCTTCCATAACTTCGGTGCTGTCCTCGTAAGACAACTTAAGTGTTCCTTTCAAAAAGTTCTTCGCATCTGCAAGCTCGCGCTCGCTCAATTGCTCGCATTTCTTCAGCTCAGTGAGAATTATGTTCTTCACCTCTCCGAGCGCTTCTTTGCGAGTGCCCACATAAATCGCGTAGTATGAGTAATTCTTCTCCGCCCGCACAAAACCCTTGACCGTGTAAGCAAGCCCTCGCTCTTCGCGTATTTTCAAAAATAGTTTGGAAGACATCCCCATTGCCAGGTGCGCGTTAAGAAGTTTAAGCGCCCAGTACTCTCGCGAATTAAATTCAGGCGCGTGAAATGCAAACACGAAATGTGCTTGGTCAATTCCCTCGCGCTCTTCAATTGTCTCTTTGTTTATCTTTCTAATCTTCTGCGGCAGCACGAGTTCTTTGCCCGCTGGCTTAAATCGCTCTTCTAGTTCTTTGCACACGCTGTCAAAATCGCAGTTACCGACGATAGAAACAACAAAGTTGCGTGGGTCGTAGATTTTTGAGAAGTGCTCAGCTACAAAATCCCTATTCATCGCACTGATTGTTTCTTTCGAGCCAATTATGCTCTCTCCAAACGGCTTGTCATATAAGTTCTCCTCGATTTTGTCCATCACATAAGTCCGCGGGTTGTCTTTGTACATGCTTATCTCTTCGATTATCACCTTCTTCTCTTTCTCAAACTTTTCTTTGTTGAAAGTCGGGTTGAGGAGGAGGTCTGAGAGGATGTCAATGCCAACAGAGATGTGTTCGCTCGGCAGTTTGAACCAAAAGCTAGTCACGTCTTGCGCTGTGAACGCGTTCAGCACGCCGCCGCGCTTCTCAATTGCCGACGAAATTTGCTCGTGCGTGCGCGTTTTTGTGCCTGTGAAAACAAGATGCTCGATAAAGTGAGAGATGCCTTTAATCTCAGAGCTCTCGTGCGACGCTCCGACTGGGTTTGTCACGCTCATTGAAACAATTGGCAGATCGCGCAACTCGCACACAACTCTCACTCCATTTGCAAGCTCCCGCCTCAAGAAACGCGCTTTTGAAATCATCTAACAAAATCGCGCGAGCATTTAAAAAGTTTGCTAGAACCAAATGCAACGCTTAGAATGAGAGCGTGGAAGTTTGGATAAAGCGCTAGCACAAAGCAAGATATGCTGCAACTGCGTAAATTAAGAGCCTTCTCATTTCATATTTCTCTCCTTGCGGCGGCCTTACTAATTCGTAAATTGTTCTGTCTATTCCTTCAGCTAATTCTAAAGCCTTTCCCTCCAACCTCTTCCTTTCCAAGCCTTCACTCGCCAGAAGCTCAACTAAACTTTTTGCTATCATCTTAATTCTTGTTATCTGGAGTGATTTTTAAATTTTTTTAGAAGCCTAGAGAGCTGGGCTGGTCAACGAGCGCGCTTTAGATAGTGATGAATTTATTTTCGCGGGGCGTTAGTTTGAGTTCGTTTGCCGCGCGCTTCAATCTTTCCCTAACGCTGTCGAAACGAGCGTAGGGGTTTTGTGCCAGGCGATACGTTCGAATGTATATACAAACGTATATACGCAAAGTTCAGATTGAAAACAAGCCATAACAAAGCTAGATTAGAAATGCTAGTTAGGGAG
>RFLC01000225.1 GCA_003694055.1 Candidatus Pacearchaeota archaeon
GTGAAAAGAGAGAGCAACTATCCAGAAGAGCCAATTGGGTTTGTCGCGATATTGGAGAGTGAGCAAGGAAAGAGGTTCAGCTACAACTCGTTTGATCCGACGCGCGGAGGTAGCTTGAGTGGAGTTTTTCCAGATAGCGAAACAACTCTTGCTCCGTTTACTCAAGTGGAAGTAGTGATAGAGGAGAGTGCACTTGCTCAGGACGGAAACATAAACTCTGTGAATGAAGTGAAAAGGGTCATTATCTATCCTGCGCAGCGCTCTGCACTAACAAATGAACTAATAACTGTTGAAAGCCCTTCGACAGTTGGAGAGCTAACTGAAATGAACGGAGTTTCTGAGGTTTGCGATAATGATCAGGATGATGATGGCGACGGGGCAGTGGATTGCGCTGACAGCGATTGCGTGGGCCGCATAGGCGGACCGAATGATGAGTTTTGCGAGAGTCCTGAGCAGAGTTGTGGGGATGGGTTTGATAATGACAGAAACGGCAGGGCTGACTGTCAAGACTTGCCGCACTGCAGCGAGCGGACAGGTCCGAACGGCCTAGTGTGCGAGGCTTGCAATAATGGAGAGGATGATGATGGTGATGGGCTAGCAGATTGCGCAGATAGTGATTGTTTTGGAGTTTCTCCAGGTTGCGCTAGTGAAAATATATGCTATGACAACGCAGATAACGACGCAGATGGGTTGCCAGACTGCCTTGACGATAACTGCGATGGAGAGCAGGCAGACCATTCTAACCCAAACATCTTGTGCGAGTTTGCTCAAGAGCTGAGTTGCAATGACGGGTTTGACAATGATTACGATGGTGCGGCAGACTGCAATGACCTAGATTGCCAGTCAGATGCAAATTGTCCGGGGGATGAGACGTGTGATGATGGAATTGACAATGATGGAGATGGGTTAACGGATTGCGCTGACACGCTTGATTGCAGCTCTCACCCTGCGTGTGCGCCATCAGGAAGCGAGAGCGAATGCAACGATGGAATGGATAACGATAGAGATGGGCTAGCAGATTGCGCAGATAGTGATTGCGCGAGCCAACCAGTTTGTCAAGGAAGCGAGATTTGCGATAATGGGCAAGACGACGATGGTGATGGGTTGGTGGATTGCGCTGATCCGCAGTGCAGTGGGCAAACAGGGCCGGGAGGAATCTGCGAAGCAACAGAAACGAGTTGCGGGGATGGGTTTGATAATGATGGTGACGGGGCAGTGGATTGCGCGGATTTGAATTGCGTGGGCCAGGCAGGCGGACCGAATGGAGCGCTTTGCGAAAGTTCTGAGCAGAGTTGCGGGGATGGGTTTGATAATGATGGTGACGGGGCAGTGGATTGTGCTGACAGCGATTGCTCTAGCTTTCCTGCTTGCGGACACGCTGGAACTTATCACGGAGGAATTACTCCATCAAACCAGTTGCAGTAAATCCGCAACATGCCAGAACATCTGACTTCACGCACTCACTAACTGCTTATTTTCCTTAAGCCATTTCTGATAGAAGTTTATAGTTCGTTCAATCCCTTCTTCTAGCGATACCCGCGGCCTGAAACCAAGTGCGAGAAGAGGCGATATGTCAACATGCACTTGCTGCGGCTGTTCTTTTTCAGCTGGTTTCACAATTATCTCGCTCTTGCTATTTGTCTTTTCAATAATCATTTTTGCGAGCTTGTAAACATTGTACTCACACCCTCCGCTAATGTTGAACTCTTTGTTGTCTTGTCTAAGGACTGCGAACAACCCTTGAATAAAATCGCTCACATAAGTGAAGTCAAGCGTCTTGGTTTCCGGGTCGCCGTAAATAACTAATGGTTTGTTTGTCAGGGCGTTCATTATAAACTTGTGCACCAATCTCTCTGTTTTATCGAAGAAAGGACCATAAACTGTTGAAGGTCTTATGATGAGATACTTAATCCCGTAGCATTTCCAGTAAGCCTTGCAAAGTTCCTCGCCGTAAAGTTTGCTCGCAGTGTAAGGATTTTTTTCTGCGTGCAAAACTCTGGATGATGAGAAGTAAACTACTTTTTTTACTTTATGTTTGCGCGCGAATTCAAAGACTTTGAAGGTGCCGAGCACGTTGGCGTTAAATGTTTTCTCAGGGTTTTCTATGCTCTCTGCCACCTTGCAATGTGCTGCCAAGTGGAATATTTCGTCGATTTGTTCTGTCGGTTCAAACTTGTCGATTTCGCTAATTGGCGAGCCCTCGCGAGAATCGAAGCACTTCACAATCTCATAGCCATTCTCAACAAGCCGCTCCTTTAACGCGCCCCCTATAAGTCCACTGCTTCCTGTCAAAACTGCTCTCTTCATTTTCGTTGATTGGTTCATTCCAAGTATTTTATTTTTTCAAACTTCACTAGATTGTTCCAGTTGCGCAAGTACTCTCGCGCTTTGTTCGTGAGCGTTCCGTTGGACAACACAAGCGCAGGCATTTTTAGATTTGTCGCTTTTTGAAGCGCCAAACTCAAGTCATTGTCAGTTATCTTTTTCCTGTTCTTTGCGACAAGCAAGTACTCTTGTTTGCCAAACTGCATATCAATCCTTACCCTTGCTTCGAGCTCTCTCTTTTTCGACGAATAGGTTTCAAGCAACTCAATGTCTTGCCCTCTTAAATAATCTTTAACTTTTTCGACAAACTCGCTGTCTTGTTTCTGCTTTTTTGTTTTTCTTTTTTGCGGCGGCGAGTGCGGAGCGAGAGATTTAGGCTCTGTTTTTAACAGCACTTGTGTTTGAGCAGTTTTGGCAGTTGGCTCTTTCTCAGTTCTCGAGGATAGCTCTGGAGGGGCTGTTTCTTTGGTTGAAGCGCTGATGGCCGATTGAACGATAGCGCGCGCTTCGCTCTCTGGGCAGAGAAAATAACGCCAGAAGGTTTTGACTTCGCTTCCTGAACGCAAATCAAAAGCCAGCGCAAAGTCCGGAAGGTTCCTCAAAGCAACCCTGGCCACAGGAGAGAGCTTGCTATCCTCAAGCACTTTATTTGACTTCAGCATTGCCAAAGCCTCGCGCTCGCGCTGATTTAGAAAGCTGGTGAAGTTCTCTAACATGTGCTCTTGCCCTCGGAGGAAATAGAGCGGCGAGCTTCCGACGTGCATGTGGCTCATTTTTATCTTCCCCTCTGACCTTAACTCAGACAAGAATGCAGAAACAAACAACGGCTGCATCTTCAATTCTCGGGCGATTTGCACAGGCAAACTCGGTCCGTGCTGGCGAATAAATGCAATAATTTTCTCCTTCACTAAAACAGGGTTTTGAAGTGGAACCATGCCCAAAAAAAGCAAGCATGTGTTATAAATCTTGCGTGGAATTGAACGCTAGGTTATTTCTGAACAGATTTAAAGCATTGCCAACCAGAATTTGTTGGTTCAGGGCGCGCGGCGCGACTCAGGGGCAGTTCGCTTGTGGCGCAAGCATTAAGGTTTGGTTTGCTAACTAATTTGCATTTGGAAAGTTTTTCATTAATAACGTGCAAACTTGCTTTATCTTTAGAGCTGCATAAACTTTCTTTTTTTGGAAGATTAGATGAGTTGAGTTTGAGTTAAACCTGCAAAACGATTTCGCAAGCAAAAAGCAGGGTTAATCTCTCAACAGATTACTTCAACAATTTTTCAATTTGTGTTAGTTCTTTTTTTATTTCAGCTATAGCTTCTTTCAATTGTTTCTCAACTGACTTGTCTTTTGCGGGTTCAACCCTTAACTTAACTGGTTTTGTCGGATGCTCGCGTTGCCATGCCGCGAAATTCGCGCCTGTTTCGTGCAAATAAACGCGCAAAACCTCTGCAATAGTCAGATTATCTAGCTTAATTTCTAGCAAGTCTTTTTCCTTCTTTAACACCTGAATTTCCATAAATGCTACTCTCAAAACGCGTTTTTAAATTTTTGCGTTTATGGAGAGTTTTCTTGGGTGTGAACTGCCAAACGCTAAAGAGCGAGTTCTAGCGGATGAAAAGAAAGGCTAACTGCTGCGTCTGCTTTCATGCGCAACAATGCTTGCCTTTTGTGTGTTTGAGCTTTGAACGCTTCTCAACCTCGGCAGCTGTGCAATGCAACCGACGCTCGTGCAAAACCTGCTTCATTGGAAAGGCGCGCGCCGCATTGCCGCGGCCTCCTCAGCGCCAAGTTCGTCGAGCTTTCCCTTATGCGCGCCTGCCTAGTTTTAAGTTTGACAGCTCAAACCTTGCAATCTCATCTTAGTTTTTGTCGAGCCAGATGGTTTTGCAATCTTGTCGATGACAATTTTTCATGTAGAACTAAATGCTAAGCACAACCAAAACTCCTTTTCTAAATTCATTCCCGAGACTTTGCTTGTGCAGTCTCTTGACTAACGAAAACAGGCCAATAAATCGAGACGCCAACATTTATTTATAATTAAGCGAGAGTTATTTTATCTCATCGTGATTATCTTCTCAGCAGCTTAGAATAAATCCGAGCAACTTCTGAAATAATGGCAACGTTCGCAGATGAGTTTGCACTTAAGTTTGCGCAGACGGGCGCCGCAGCACTCGCACACAAGTTGATCTTCCTCAAGGTCTGACTTAAACCAATCTCCTGCATCAGAAGAATTGCATTTTGACATTAGCAAGGAAATGCAACAAAATTTATTAAATCTTTGCACAAGCAATTTTATGCCAGAGAGTGAGAATTTGGAGAGCAAACTAGGCACTCTAAAAATAGTTGATATTGATTTAAACCGGGTGACAATACGCGTTGAGCCGAAGGTGGACAATTACAGAAAGTTCGTTGTTTTCGAGAGGGATCTTGCTAGGATTTGCGATGGCGAGAGGGACAACTACAAGATTGGAGATGAGATGAGGTTTTATATTGAAAAGTTGCGTGAACTTGTAAAGGA
Source organism: Candidatus Pacearchaeota archaeon (assembly GCA_003694055.1). Classification (GTDB taxonomy): domain Archaea; phylum Nanobdellota; class Nanobdellia; order Pacearchaeales; family GW2011-AR1; genus UBA73. The sequence continues at coordinate 4,844 of RFLC01000225.1, forward strand.
GCGAACAGGTCGACAAACTTATTAAGTTTAAGGTTGGAAGGTCCTCGCCCTGAGTGCGTTAGAAACTCTGATAAACTTTCCAAACCTAACTAGTAAAAGGTTTGGGAGGATTAACAAATATTTCTCGTTGGAACGTGTGTCGTTTGATAAACGCAGCTTATTTCTTTGTTCGCTAAACCATCTTGGCCAGTACTTTCGAAAGTTTGCGTGGATTGGAACATTGTCAACGCGCCAGCAGGAACGTTGGCAGAGCGTTCGGCGCTAGCAATAATGTTCTGCGGACCTTGATCGACGGCAAAGAAGTTTATCTTCAGCCCAAACACTCCTGAAACACTGGAGTCAAAGTTATGCACATATGCAGTGCAAACAACTTGCCGTTGCGTGCAAACATCTCCTTCTTGCGCTAAGCAATTGTTAACTGAGGATGTGTTCTCAATTGAATAGGAGATTTGTTGTTCACATTGAGGGTTAGAGTTCGTTGAGGAACCTGAGGAAGAGCTCGAAGATGAACTACCCTCGTTTGTGCCTGCGTTTTGTTGTTGA
>RFLC01000226.1 GCA_003694055.1 Candidatus Pacearchaeota archaeon
GAGTTGAAAAGTGCACAAACCCAGACGCAAGCAATCGTGGATTTCTAAAAATAATCTTGATTGTTGCTGCTTTGGTTGTTTTGCTAATCCTCGCAGGAGTAAAGTTATATAAAGTTTCAAAACTTATGAAAGCAAGATGGAGAAAGAAATAATTTTGTTGGCTTTCTTTGTTTTAGGGTTTCTTAGCGCAAGTTATGCAAGCGCGCAGGGCGAGGGCTCTGCTAGCGGCGAGGGAATAAAGTACGCGACATGCTTTCCAGAGTATACGTGCGGAGCGTGGTCGTCGTGCGAAGGTGGTCTGCAAACTAGAGTTTGCGTTGATAAGAAGTGCAACAACAGAGATATTGTTGAGAGAAAGTTGTGCGAAAGGCCAAGCACATGCGTTCCCGACATCCAATGTGGAGATTGGAGCGAGTGCATTTACACAGACAAAACTACAGACTTCTTCACAGGCAAGATAATTTTTGGTGGCTACAGGACAAGGGTTTGCGAGGACAGGAATGGGTGCGTTGAAAGGTTCGAGGAGGAAGGAGTGTGCAGCGAAGTTGTGAAGCTCGAGCTAGTGAAGAGGAAGATTTGCGATAACGAATTTCTAGTCGCTGTTGAGCCAAAGACAAAGCGGGAGGTCGCAAAGATAAATTTAGACAGATGGAGAGATGGGCAGATAGGAATCTCATTTCTCGTAGGAGGCGAAAGCGGTTACTGCCCTTCATGCTTTAACGGAGTGCAAGATAACGACGAGACCGGCATAGATTGCGGCGGAAGTTGCAGACCTTGCAGCAAGAAAAAAGAAAGTCAGTTCAAGGAGATAGTTGCACTCTCCTCATGGCTAGGATTTTTGATTTTCTCTAGTTTGCTAGCATATGCAGTTGTAAAGCAAAAATCGCGGAAGCTGAAGAGAAGGAAATGAGAATTTTTGAAGCGAGCCGCGCGCCTGATGAGGATGCTCATGCTTAAGGCGCGCAGTTGGTATTTTGATGTCCAGTTTTGAGTGGCGCGCGAGCGCTGGCTCTGGGCGCAAGCTCTGGAGCGGCTGGGGCGCACCGAGGCCGCCCTCGAAC
>RFLC01000227.1 GCA_003694055.1 Candidatus Pacearchaeota archaeon
AAAAAAGAGGGAGTTCATCCTTACGCTTTGTCTGTCAAAGAAGTGCTAAACTTCTATCGCGTATCTCCTGAGAAAGGCTTGAGTGAGGAGCAAGTAAAAAGCAGGCTTGCAATATATGGAGAGAACAAATTAAAAGAACAAGAAAAGCTCTCGCCGTGGAAAATTCTTATTGAGCAGTTTAAGAGCTTCATAATCTACATCTTGCTTTTTGCGGTTGTTGTTTCGTTTATCGTCGGAGAGTTTCTCGACGCCAGCATGATTCTCGCGATTCTTGTGATTAACGCAGTGCTTGGGTTTGTGCAAGAGTACAAAGCAGAGAGGTCAATTGAAGCGCTCAAAAAAATGGCAGCGCTTAAAGCGCGAGTGGTGAGAAACGGGAGGGTTCAGACGATTGCAACAGAGCAGATTGTTCCAGGAGATATCATTTTGCTTGAAGAAGGAACAAAAATCCCTGCTGACGCGCGCTTGATTGAAGCTGTCTCTCTCGCAGTGCAGGAATCAGCTCTCACAGGAGAGTCAGTGCCAGTTGAGAAGCACACCCTTGCGTTGCGAGACAACACGCCCCTAGCAGAAAGAAAAAACATGGTTTACGCGGGAACAATGGTTGTGCGCGGCAGAGGAAAAGCAGTGGTTTGCGCAACAGGCCTGGAAAGCGAGATTGGCAAAATCTCAGGCATGCTCAGCGAGACAACAAAAGAACTCACGCCTCTGCAAAAAAAACTAAACTCACTAGGCAAAGCTCTTGGCATGATAACTCTGGCAATCGCTTTAGTGATTTTCCTCGTTGGCCTGATAAAAACCAAAGTTTACACTTACTTGTTTTCACTCGATTTCAAAAACTTCTTCATTGGAGTGAAAGATTGGCTGCTCACATCTATCGCGCTTGCAGTTGCGGCTGTTCCAGAAGGCCTGCCAGCTGTAGTGACAATCACGCTTGCAATTGGAGTGAGAAGAATGCTAAAGCGGCGCGCACTGATAAGAAAACTCCCGTCAGTTGAAACGCTCGGAGAGACAAGCGTAATTTGCACTGACAAAACAGGCACTCTAACAAAAAATGAGATGACTGTGAGAAAAGTTTTCAGCAACGGAAAGTTTGCAGAGCTAACAGGCAAGGGTTACCAAACTCAAGGCAAACTCGTCTCCGAGAAAAAATTTAGCGACAAAGACAAACTCGTGTTCGTGATAGGCGCGCTATGCAACAATGCAACACTCTCAGAAAAGTCAAACTCATCGAGCAACGAAGCGACCTCCCCAGAAGTGAGCGGCGACCCAACTGAGATTGCATTGCTTGTGAGCGCACTCAAAGCAGGTTTTTCTCTAAACGACCTAGCGCAAAATTTCCAACGCTTGAAAGAAGAGCCATTTGACTCAACAAGAAAAATGATGTCCTGCCTATTCAAAGACAAACGAAAAGGCAATTACATAATTTTCACGAAAGGAGCTCCAGAGCGCGTGCTAGAGAAATGCGAGTTTTACCTTGACAAAGGCAAACTGAAAAAGCTGGACAAAAAGGCAAGGGAAAAAATACTTGAGGTCAATGACAAGTTCGCGAGTGAAGCGTTGCGAGTGTTAGGGTTTGCATACAAAGAGCGCTCAACTCCGAAGTTGGAAGAGCGGGGCTTGGTGTTTGTCGGTTTGCAGGGAATGATTGACCCTCCGAATGAAATGGTAAAGGAGTCAATCGCAAAATGCAAAAGCGCAGGGATTAGAGTTGTGATGGTAACGGGTGACAACAAATTAACAGCAAAAGCGATAGCGCGTGAAGTAGGGATAGATGGAGATGCAATCGACGGGCAAGAGTTTGATGCTCTGTCAACAGAGGAAAAGAAAAAGCTGGTCAACCAAATCGGAGTTTTTGCAAGGGTTGAACCAAAGCACAAACTCGAGATTGTTGAACTTTTGCGCGCGCAAGGGGATGTTGTTGCAATGACCGGCGACGGCGTGAACGACGCTCCGGCCATAAAAAAATCTGACCTGGGAATTGCGATGGGCTTGACAGGAACTGACGTGACAAAAGAAGCTAGCGACATGGTGATACTTGACAACAACTTCGTTTCAATCGTGAATGCAGTGGAAGAGGGCAGGGGAATTTTAGTCAACATAAAAAAATTCATCAACTATCTGCTTTCCAGCAACATTGCAGAAGTTCTCGTGATTTTCCTGGCAATTATAATCGGCTGGCACCTTCCGCTCACAGCAATCATGCTGCTCTGGCTTAACCTTGTCACCGACGGCTTGCCAGCGCTTGCTCTTGGACTTGACCCAACACCTAAAGAAGTAATGCGCCAACCGCCTGAAAAGAGCTCAAACATCCTCGGCAAGAAACTTATGTTCAACATCTCTTACATGGCAGCTTTGATAACAATCGTCGTGCTTGGCGTTTATTATTGGTCAATTCGCTTCTATTCCCACTTGCCGAAAGAACTCTTCGTCGCGCGCACGCAAACAATTGCGTTCACAGCTCTAGTAACAAGTGAGTTCATAAGATTGCAAACAATTCGCTCTGACTACAAACTCGGAATCCTCACTAATAAATACCTTCTCCTCGCACTGGCATCGTCACTCGTCCTGCAACTCTTCGCAATCTACTCTCCTTTCAACTCGTTCTTCGGCGCAGTGCCCATCTCAGCACTTGACTGGGCAGTTATCGCAGGAGCAAGCTCGCTCATTATCATTGCAAACTTCTTCCTGCTCAGCCTGAGAAAAAACGCCCAACAAATCAGGTAAGCTCAACATAAAGATTAACTTGCTCTTTGTCTGGTCCGTAATAACTGCGCAAAAGCACAGGGTATTTTATCTCGTAATCATAAGTGCCGTAAGCTCCTGCTTGCGAATGATTAATCTCGGTTATGAACACCACATCCTCCTGCTCAGAAGTGTCAAATTGCCCGTTGCTGTCGTCGCTAGTGTCCCATAAGATTCCAGTTACAAAATAAGTTGTGTTCGTTGAATTTATGATTGGCACATCTGTTATGAGCCTGTTAAAAACAATAAAGTTTCTCGTCTGCCTTGGCGTTGAACCGTCGCTAGTGTAGAGATTTGCAATTGAGTCTGCAAAGTTTGACATGTTGAGCAAACTGTCCAGCTCAGAGAAATCGTTTGGTGCTTTTCCTCCGTTCGTTCCCTTGCCCAACGCTTGCAACGCTCCAAAGTTAATCCCAGAAGTTGTTTCGCTGTCTGCGACGAAAATATTTCCTTCCGGCGAGCTGACGTTAGTCCAATTGCTCAGCTGCGTGCTTGAGTTGTCTGCAATAATCAAGTCGCCATACACATTTCCGTACAAAACTTGGTATGCTGGCATATCAAAAACCGCGCTTGCATTGTTGTTCGTTTCATTGTCCTCTTCTATTGAACCGTTTGTTGCAAGAGGAGGATCAACTATCGCCACGATGGTGTTCGGACCTAGTGCTGGCACGAACTCTGAAAAGTTAACAATTGATGAATTTCCTGCGCCAAGAGAGTCAATCGTTCTGTTGGAACCAATTTGCGAGCCGCCTTGCCCAGGATCTCCGTCGAAAATCTGCACAACAACATTGTAAACATCTGCTCTCCCTGTGTTCCTCACATTCACAGATACGGTTACATTGTGCCCCTCAATCAGAGTTGAGTTATCAAAACTGATGTCAGAAGAGTTCACTTCAACATCCACAGGCACTATTTTGGTATCAAGAGAGAGGTTAACTAAGGTCACAGAAGGCGCTTCCAAAAGATTCACGCTCGCATTTCCTTCATAAGTTCCGTTTGCTGAGTAAACAACAACCAACTCCCCGTCGTAAGCGTTGATTGTCGCTGAGTAAAACCCTGTCTGGCCTGGCGGTCCTGAGGTTTGGGTTTGCACAAAGCTCCCGCTC
>RFLC01000017.1 GCA_003694055.1 Candidatus Pacearchaeota archaeon
AAAAACGAAAGCGCAGGAGGGTTTAACGAAACCTTGGTGTTTAATTTCAGTGTGCTGAACCGCTCAGATCTGAGTCAAGAGCTCCCGTTAAGCAACATTGAACTAAGTGTTATTGCAATGCCTGTAAGCGGAACAAACCTAACCCGTGCAAGGCTAACGTTAACGCCAAACGCAAGCGATGTGGGAGAGTACACAATAAATGTCAGTGTGAGAGACAAAGATGGAGCGAGTGACTGGCAAATGTTTAACCTTACAATCTTCGCAAATAGCGCGCCAGTTTGGAACGAAAGCATGGGGAATGTTGTCGTTGTTTTAGTATACGAAAACAATAACACTTTCCTAAACTTCTCTGCGAATGTGACTGATCCCGATGGAGATGTGCTAACATTCAGGTTTGTCAACGACTCGAGATTTGACTCATTTTCCGACGGATTTAACGGAACAACAGGCGAGGCAAACTTCACACCAAACGATTACGATGTTGGGTATCACAACATAACTGTTTATGCCAGCGACGGATTTTTGGAAACTCCGAAAGAATTCAACATAACTGTTCTGAATGTGCATGACACGCCAATTATTGAAGACTTTCCCGTCGCTGCGTTCAGCTCAAACTACACTGGAAGCACGAGTGCGGGCATAAATGTTTCAGAAGATGATGTTGTAACCCTAACTCTCTGGACTCAAGATGACGACATAAAAATTCCGTCAAACCAAAAAGATTTTTACAATGAAAGTTTGCGAATCAATCTCTCAATCCAAGGACCCAATCCTAACTTGTTCAACTTCTCGCGAGGTAATGACTTCCCAGATCCGACGAACGCGCCGAACAGAACTGACTTCGTAGCAGTTTTCACTCCGAACAAATCAGATGTTGGGGTGTACAACATAACCTTGCAGGTGCTGGACAACTCAAATTTGTCTGACACTATAAGCTTTAACCTCACGGTCTTGGAAACTCCGCACGCTCCATCAATCACTCCTGTAGATGACATCGTTTCTTCAATAATCGAAAGCATTTATGTTGATTTCAACTCTACCGATGTTGAGGATGTGAATGAAACTGCTCCAGGCTCAAACTTAACTTACACAATAATCAACCTGACTGCAGGAGGAGACTTCCTAACAATCAACTCAACAACAGGAGTGATAAACTTCAGTTTTTCGCAAGCGAACGCGGGCGTGTGGAATTACACTGTGCGAGTAAATGACAGCTCTGGCCTGACTGACGAGGACAACTTCACACTTTACGTTTATGACTATCCGAAAATCATATTCCCTAACTCGAGCTTTGTGTTTTACCTAGCTGAAAACACTAGCTCGGTGCTGAACTTTAGCGTCAATCACAGCGTTCAAGACAATTTGAATTACACGCTATACATTCGAGGACAAATGCGAAACTCAACGACTGGATATGGCAATGGCACGAGTTTCCTATGGGCTTTCACACCCAACTTTACCGACGAAACAACTTGCACTGGAGCAGTGAACATCACGTTGAATGTTTCTAACGTTAAATTGAGCAACTCTACAACTTGGCAGGTAGTAATTAACCACACTAACTCTCCGCTTAATTTCAAGTCAAGCATACCGGATCAAACTGGAACAAGTCCAATCACAATCTCGCTATCAAGCTACTTCTCTGATTTGGATGCGCAGGATGGCTGCAACAACCAAACAATTGGTTTTATCGCGACGCGCTTGAGCGGCGACAACATAAGCGCGAGTATTGTTAACTGGACATATCCCACTTCTCCGAACGCAACTTTCTCCTCTGCAAGCGAAGGAAGTGCAAACTTCTCAATCACTGCTTTCGAATACACCAACTCTAGCTACGACTCTGGGATTGTGAGCAATGCAACAAGCAACAATTTCACAGTCACAATAACCACCTCGACAAGCCAAACCACAACGACATCTAGCGGAGGGGGTGGTGGGGGCGGCGGAGGTGGAACAAGCAGAGGAGAGAGCACAATAAATCAAACTTTGCTTGTATCGTTAAAAATAATCACTCCCGGACCAGTTTCGTCGAAAAAGAAAGATATTCTTGTTATACCTCTAAAGCTTGAGAACAACGGCGAGGTGACATTAAACAACATTATCCTTGAGGCGAGCGTTGCTAAAGATGGCAAACCTCGCACTGACTTGGTTGCAAGTTTCGACAAGAGCTCGTTTGACAAGCTTGAGCCAGGAGAAACGCAGGATGTAACTTTGGTCGCGAATGTTAACACTCAAGAAGAAGGTTTGTTTGAAGTGACAATAACAGCCAATGTTGAAGACCCTGCATACATGGATTGGGCAAAGGTTTTCATTGAGGTTAAAGAAAGCTTGAATGTCGAGGAGAAAATTCTTTTCACAGAGCAGTTTATTATTGGCAATCCTGAGTGCGCGGAGTTGAAGGAGGCGGTTGATGAGGCGAAGCAGCTGCTGGACTCCGGGGACGAGCATGGCGCGCTTGTTAAAGCAAACGCGATACTTGATGCGTGCAAGCGAGCGATTGCCCAGCCGCCGAAGGCGAGAACATTTGAGAAGCCAGAGGTAAAAATATTCAGAGCAGTAGCTATTGCGACAGCGCTCGCGATTTTTCTTGGAGTTGGCTACTATTACTATCGAAGAATCCGACTAATGCGAAAGCTTAGCAAGTTTGGAGTTTGATTTTGCTGAGAAAGACGAAACATTTTTCAATTGTTTTTATTGTGTAGAATTGCCCGGATGGCCCAGCGGTTACGGCGCGGGTTTGGAGCACCCGTTTCCCTTGTGGATTCCCAGGTTCGAATCCTGGTCCGGGCGTTTGCGGCGCGGCGCGCGAAGTTTTGCGCGAGCTAGGCATGGAGCGCGCCGCCGTGAAACTCAGAAATTTTGCAAGAGTGAACTACATTTATTTGTCTCACCAACTCCGAGCTGATGGGGTTTGCAGTCAGCGACAAAGATGTGCAAATGGTTTCTGCCGCCGCGCGTCGCCGCCACTTTGACGCTGACTTCCTTGAGATTTGCTCTAATGCGCGCTCGCACAAGTTTCCCAACGCGCTCGCACTCCATAACTTTCCGTCGATAAGCCACTGCGTGCGAGCATAGCTAGATGGTTAAACACAATCTTTACTAGAAGTCACTCAAGAGAGAAATTCATCACCAAGCTAAAGTGGGGCTCTTAAGCAGCGCAACTTGGCCGAACTTTTAAATTAGGTTCAGCTACCTAACTTTTCAAAAACAATTTTTGTTCTGCACGGAAACTTTGCCTTTGCTTTCTCCAGAACTTTTCTCACGTTTCTGGCAATGTTCTCGTTTGTGCACGAAACAAAGAGAATTTCTTTTCCCCTTTTAACAATCGCTGCTCTGCCAATTGTAACGCCAAAAGAATGTTTCATTCCAGTCGAAAGCCTGTCCGCTCCCGCCTGACCTCCTGCTGCCTTGTTCTCGCGCAGAATGTGGTGGGGGTAGACTTTGACAGCAAAGAAATAGTTTCCCTGAGCTAATTTGTCGAGGGATTTGTTAATCAGCAACCTCGCGGCTTCTAACGCGTTGTCCCTTATCTGCACATCTTCATCTGCCACTAATCTTAACACGCATGCGTGCTTCCCGTCGAGAAATGCGCGCTGGTCGCCCATGTTGAACTTCACAATCCTGTTCTGCGGAATGGTTTTTATGTATGCCTTTGACTTCTTGTTTGACTTCCTTGTGTAAGGCCTTGCTGGCCTTTTCGAGTAAGCAGAAGCTTTTCTAAGCGCCATTATTTGCCCTCCTTGCTTTTGCTGTCAATAATTTCAACCTCGTCTGTGAGCGCTTGGCCCGGCAAACCTTTCTCAAAAATTGCTCGCACAAGACCTTTGTTTCCGTGCGGCGCGCTTATCTTTCCATTGATAATCTTTCCACCTGGGCTTTTCCAGCGGACAAGCTTACCAACATACTTCTCAGCTTCTTTTCGACTAGACAATCCAAGGTCGAGCAAAAAATGCCTCTCGTGAATTGTCTTTCTTCCACGCCTGAATTGAACAACTATCGCCTTCATACGCAGCACTAGAAAATTCGATTTTTAAAGTTTCCGCATCGTAACCTTTCTGACAAGCAACTGCATTCTTGGCACAGCAAAGTTTAAAAGAGTTGGTTTAATTTTCTAGCGGCACGATGGCAAAGGAGAGATACTTTCTTGTTGATGGCGAAGCAATTGGATCGACGCTTGACTTGCTAGTAGCAGAACGTCCGCAGTTGCAAGGAAAGACTTTCATCAGGCAGCGCAGAGAAGCTGAAAGATTAGGTGCTTTCATTCTCACTCCACTTGAACATTTCATGTTGCGCAAGTATTTGGCTGAGAACGACCCTGTGACTTACGACTTTGTAACTAACGGCAGGGAGCGCTTGAATCAGGTGATTATAGCTTCTGGCTCCACATTAGTTGCCTACGACTCGCCGGAAATTTGCAACGGCAAGTTCTCCTTAAAGCGTGGAAGGGATGTTTCTTATTTACTAGAATTTCCTTCAAATGAAGACCGCTTTGTCATTGATGACATAAGCAGGTTCACGGGGCTCCCACTCCATGTGTTTCCCGACGGAAAATGCGAGAAGAGCGAAATGAATCCTTGGGGCAATAGCGAAACGCATCGATTGGTTGTTAACTATGCTAGGTCTAAAAAAAGTAAGGGGAAGACTATTGTTCCAGCTCTGCATTCTTATTCTAGTACATGCACGCTTTACATCGACGAAAAGCAAGGAGTAAAAAGAGCTTTGCCTGAACTGGGTGTAAGGTTGTGCTACTATGCCGATGATGAAACTTTGGAGAGGCTTGAGTCTAGCAAATCAAGTCAGATAGTTGTGGCGTGAGTGCAAATTCTGATTGCTATCAAAGCTAAAGAGTAGGCAGAGTTAAATTGAAACCTTGCACTTTCTCTCTTTTGGAACGTAGTTGAATATCAATGTTCCGTTTGACTTGCCAACCCCTACAACATCGTTCCTGAACTTCAAAACCACATTGCCTTTTGGCGCGCGTTTCTCCAAGTCAAAACCCTCAAACCACAACTTGAGCTCGTTTTCATCCAACTCTACAACATGCTTTTTCAATTTGTCGCGCAAAAACGTGGCTGCGTCGAAGTTCAGCCGGATGCTCTTGTCGCGCGTGTTCGCAAGATATAAACCAACAGAATCTATTTCAGCTATCGACGATAAAACGCTTACCTCTGCCTCAGAGAAATCTCCGCTGTATGCTCTAATCTTCTTCCTTCCGCTTGCAATCAATTTCAGTTCAGCCAACTCATCCTTCTCAATCCCGTACTCCTCGTAGAGCTCGTTCAAAACAACGCTCTTCTCAGCCAGCGATAAGAACTTTATCTTCATTCACATTGGAAAGGAGAAGCATTAATAAAGTTATTTGAACCGCAAGTATGTGTTAGGGTGATTGCAAGCTCTATCTGGCTCGCCGAGAGAGTTGGAAAAGCCGTCGTAGATAAATTTATTAGTTTAAAGTTAGTTTTGTTTTAATGGGGTTGCAGATTGGAGACATTGTGCCACGGAAGCAAATCAGGCTTGAAGAACTTAAGGGGAAAGTTGTAGCTATAGATGCGTTTAACGCGCTCTATCAATTCTTAAGTTCAATCCGGCAACCAGATGGAACGCCTCTTATGGATTCAAAAGGAAGAGTTACAAGCCACCTTTCAGGATTGTTTTATCGAAATATGTCTCTTTTGAGCGAGGGGATAAAGTTAGTGTATGTTTTTGATGGCTCTCCTCATGAGTTGAAAAGACGCACGCATGAGTTGAGAGAGGAGGCAAAGCAGCGCATGCTTGAGAAATACGAGGAAGCGCGGGACGAGGGTGATGTGGAAATGATGGGTAGGTATGCTAAAGCAGATTCTAAGTTGAGTGAGGAGATGATAGAAGAGTCGAAAGAGTTGTTGCAAGCTTTAGGAATTGCAGTTGTTCAAGCGCCAAGCGAGGGGGAAATGCAATGCGCGCAACTTGTCAAGGAAGGACAGGCCTACGCTGTTGGAAGCCAGGACTACGATGCCCTTGTCGTCGGGGCTAAACGCCTAATTCAAAACCTAACCCTCGCGCGAAAAAGAAAAACAATGAACGGATTTGTTTATATTTCTCCAGAACTGATAGAGTATGAGCACGTGCTTAACACACTCGGCATCAACGCTGACCAGCTTATCTGCCTTGCTATACTTGTCGGCACTGACTTTAACCCAGGGGGTGTGAAGGGAATTGGGCAAAAGAAAGCGCTTGAACTTGTGAAACGGAAGAAATATCCTGTAGAGATATTCAAAGAGGTTGAAGAAAGGTTGGACTTTAACTGGCAGGATGTTTTTGAGATATTTAAGAAGCCGAACGTTGCGCATGTTGAGCTCGAGTTTCCAAAGTTAAATGAAGAAAGAATTCTTGAGATACTTGTGAGAGAGCATGACTTTTCTGAGGAGAGAGTGAGAAAACAACTCGAAAAATTAAGAGAAAGGAAAAAGCAAAACGCCCAGCAAACTTTGTTGTGAGATTGTTTAGAGTTGCAAACGCTAAGAAAGTTGAAGCGCTAGCTTGTACTCCGCGCACTAAAGGAGAAATTTTTATCTTGCTTTTGATTAAAGAAGTCGTTTGACACTCTAACTATGTTAACAAATTTTTGCCACTCCTGCTAGCGACTTTGCCAGGAATTATGGAGTGGTGTGCAAGCTTAAAGCTTTCTTAGTAGGAACACATAACGCAACCCTTACCAATCCTGTCGAAAAACTATCTCGAGCGATGTTTGAAACTTTCTGTTAAGGTATTGCTGAGCATGCGCAACGACGATAAAATTCTGAAACATACGCGGCAAAAGAAATATAAACACCTCATTCTTGCTCTCACGATGGGAAGGGAAGAGCAAATAATCAAAAGCCGCAAAGAGAAAATTGATAAACTGCGCGCAGAGGGGATTGACCCATACCCTCACTTTTTTGAGAAAAAAGATTGGATTAAAGACATACGCGCTAAGTACTCTAACCTAACTGCCGGAGCGAACTCGGGCGAAGAAGTGCAAACTGCCGGGCGTTTGATAGCTAGAAGAGAGTTTGGCAAGATTTCGTTCGGAGTGTTGAGAGAAGAAAGCGCAGAAATCCAGATAGTTCTTGATTCTTCAAGCCCAAAAGAAAGCGCGCGACTCTTCAAAAAATTCGTCGACATTGGGGACTTCATCGGAGTGAGAGGAGAAGTGGGAAAGACAAAACGCGGCGAGCTTTCTGTAATGGTTCGCGAGATTAAAGTCCTATCGAAATCTATTCGACCATTGCCTGAAAAATGGCACGGCCTAAAAGACAAGGAAGAAAGGTACAGGAAAAGATATTTAGATTTGCTTATGAATCCTGAAGTTAAAGAAGTTTTTAACAAGCGCGAGAAAATTTTGCAAGAAATCAGAAACTTCATGCTTTCTCGCGGTTTTCACGAAGTTGAAACACCTTATTTGCAGACAGTTTACGGCGGAGCAAGCGCAAGGCCATTCAAAACCCACCTTAACGCGCTAGACATTGATTTATACTTAGCAATCTCTCCAGAACTTTACTTGAAAAGATTAATTGTCGGCGGCTATGAAAAAGTTTTCACAATCGCGCGCAACTTCAGAAATGAAGGAATTGACAAATGGCACAATCCTGAATTCACAATGATGGAAATTTACCAAGCCTACGCAGACTACAACACAATGATGGAACTCTTTGAAGACCTCTATATCCATGTTGTCAAATCGCTATACGGAAAAACTAAAATAAAATACCGCGACACAACCCTAGACTTCAAAAAACCTTGGAAAAGAATGACAATGTTGCAAGCAATAAAAGAATTTGCAAAAATTGACATTGAAAAAATGTCTGATGAAGAAGTTATTGCTTTCGCAGAAAAACACAATCTTGAACTTAAGGAGAGAAAATGGGGTTGGGCAGTGCAGGCAATTTTTGAAGAGTTTTGCGAAAAAGAATTAATCCAACCGACTTTCATTCTTGATCATCCAATTGAAACAACTCCTCTTTGCAAACCGCACAGGAACGACCCAAGCAAAAGATTAATTGAGAGATTTGAGCCGTTTTGCATGGGCGCAGAACTTGGCAACGCTTACTCAGAACTCAACGATCCTGTTCTTCAAAGAGAACTTCTTAAGCAACAGCAAAAAATGCTCTCAAAAGGGGACGAAGAAGCCAACCCTTATGATGAGGATTTCGTGCAAGCAATTGAAACAGGCATGCCTCCAACTGGCGGCTTGGGAGTCGGAATTGACCGCATGATCATTCTCCTCACAAACCAAGAATCAATCCGCGATGTTATTTTGTTTCCTTTCATGAAGCCGTTGAAAGGTGAGTGAATATTTTTCTTAATTATTAGTTGCCGTAAACCCTCACTTACTCCCCATCTCTTTCTGAGTCAAAACACTCAATAAATGCAAGAAGACCTAAAAAGGCAGGGACAATAAGAGGAGATACTTTCAATAAATTTTCGCTACGTGAGGACACACTATCAACTCCAACATCATATCCCTTGCTTCTCAAAAACTTTTCTAATTCTGGTTTGCCCACATCAAATCCGACAACATTCTCGTGAAGTTTTTCATAAAATTCATTCAAATC
>RFLC01000228.1 GCA_003694055.1 Candidatus Pacearchaeota archaeon
CAATGCCACTCTGAGAGATTTGGCGGCTGGCACATACAACTACAGGTGGTATGCGAACGACACGCTTGGAAATTTGAACAACAGCGAAACAGGGAGTTACACAATCAACAAGGCAGTGCCGAGCGGAACAATCACTGGCACAACTCCGATAACATACGGCACAGCTGCCGACGTGCAAGGCTCTGAAAATAACAACGGCGACGCGGACTTGAGCTACGCGCTCTACCGCAACAACGTTTCAGTGAGCAACCCAGACACCAGCGTGCTAGGAGCAGGAACCTACACTTATGTTTACAACACAACCGGCGGGCAGAACTACACCTCAAACTCCTCTCTCGACGAGTTCACGCTCACAGTAAACCCAGCGCAATCAAAACTCAACTTAACCCTCGACGGAAACGCAGGAAATGTAACAGTCAGCGTCGGAGCGACAGTGAACATCACAGCTTACCGCTTGCAAGGCGAGGGGCAAATCAAACTTTACAACAACGGCAGTTTGATAAACCAAGGCGACGGGCCTCTTGAGAACCTGACGACATTTGACGCGGTTGGAGTTTACAACATAACCGTGGTTTACGAAGCGACGCAGAATTACACGTCAAGCAGCGAAACGCATTTTGTGATTGTGAACGACACAACAGCGCCGAGAGTGGCGCTCCTGAATCCTCCAAATGCTAGCGTTGTTGGAAGCGCAGTTGTGCACTTTTACGCCGAGTTTGCAGATGATGTTTCGTTAGCTAACGCAACTCTTTACGTTTGGAATTCTACCAGAGGGTTAGTTGGCACAAATTTCACTAGCTTGACCGGGAGCCAGAACGCTAGCAACCTCTCGATTAGCTTGCCGTACGAAGACACTTTCTTCTGGAACTATTTAGTCATGGACATCAACGCTAACAGCGCAATGAACGAAAGCAACTTTACGCTAACATTCTCAACCGCTGATACGCAGCCGCCGAGCATAACAATCCACTCTCCCAAAAACATAACCTATCACGCCAGCGATTTTCCGCTTCTTTTCAACGTGAGTTTGAGCGAGCAAGGAAACGCATGGTATTCGTTGGATGGTGGAGCGACAAATATCACGATGAGTTCAGCAGACGGCGTGCACTTCAACGCAAGCAATGACGCAATGGCAAGCGGGCAATACACCTTCATTGCATACGGAAACGATAGCGCAGGAAATGAAAACTCAACTAGTGTTACATTCAGCGTGGTGCTAGAACAAAACTTGCCACCTACGATTGTTCTCAACTCACCAGCAAACGCCAGTGCAACGACAGAGAATTTTGTCATCCTAAATGCCACGGTGTTTGACGAGACAAACACAACTGTTATATTCTATGGCAACGGGAAAGCTCTTGAGGTTTTCTCCAACGTGCAAAACTCTACAACCCTCTTGCTAAACTGGACATCGCTCAGCACAGGAGAGCATGAGTGGTATGTAGTCGCAAGTGACGGCGAGATGAACTCAACAAGCGAGACGCGCGTCTTTTACATCTCTTCTGAGCCTGTAGTTAGAATTGCCTCGCCTAGTTATGCCTCTGTTTACCGCTCCAACCTCTCTTTGAGCTTGAACTTTTCTGTGAACGCTTTGCAACTTGACTCGTGCTGGTATACTTTAGACGGCGGCCAAACCAACGTCACTCTAGCAAGCTGCTCAAACTCAAGCTTCAATGTTTCAGGTAATGGCAGGTTTGTTTTGGAGCTGTTTGCTAACGAATCTCTCGGAGGCGTTGTTGGCAGCGATAGCACTGAATTTTTCGTTGCACTAAACCGAACAACAATACTCTTGCAATCTCCAGAGCACGAGAGTTTTACAAACTCCACTTTTGTTGATTTTATTTTCATTCCTAATGACGATGTGCAAGTGGAGAATTGCTCTCTTTATGGAGATTTCGGTGGAAGTTATAAGTTAAATACAACGATTCTCTCGCCGCAGCTTGGCGCGGAGAACAACATATCTTTAGAATTAACTGACGGCAATTACACATGGGCGATTTCATGCGTTAACAGCGAGAATGAAACTAGTTTCACTGGAAATCGCACCTTCATCATTGACAGCGTGCCGCCGGAGGTTGACATTAGCAGTCCGCAAAATGGAAACACCTATGATGTTAGTCCCGGGCAGCAGCTTGCAATCCCTCTGACTTTTACCGTTCAAGACACTACAAGAACGACGTGCAAATACACGCTTAACTTTACAATTTTAGGGATAGGAGATGTAAGTTTGAGTGTTCCATTGCCAGATTGCTCGAGTTCGCAGATTGAGACAAGCATCCCCGGGAGTTATGTGTTGGTGCTAAGCGCGCAGGACCAAGCAAGCAATTCGAACTCAGGGGAGAGTCAGTTTAGCGTGCAATTCTCTTCAGGCTCTCCAGGAAGCAGTGGCAGCAGCGGAGGAGGGGGCGGAGG
>RFLC01000229.1 GCA_003694055.1 Candidatus Pacearchaeota archaeon
GTTTGGCGTTTTCAAGCAGGATTGTGGTCTAATAAGTTTTTGTTTATTAAAGCAGGTTTAGTCTGCGCACACCCACCGTCAGATTAGCATAGCCGTTAGCCTGCTTCTCTGTGCGTCTTACGCATTCAATTCGGAGTGGCTAGTGATGCCCTTTATCGAGATCGAGTTTCAAACTGACGATCCCAGAATGCGAGAGCTTTGTCAACTGTATTGGGAAGTTGACGGTTATGGCAAGTTTGTTCATAGAGTTGCTGACTTTGCTGAGAAATTTGGCTTAAAGGCACGTGAGGTCGCTAAAGAAGTACGGCAGCATTGTCGAGCTTTTAGGGCAGATTTGCTGTGTGAGAGTTGTGGTGCTCACGTTAAATACTTAGACAACCGCTCAGATGTTTCACTTGGCTGGAGAAGCAGAGACTGGTATCGCTATTGTGACACGTGCGAGGACGCCATCCAAAGTCAGGAAGAGGAACGAAGAAGGCAACAAGATGAAATCCTTAATCAACAGAAACTCGAGAAAATGCAGGAGGCTTTTGAGGGTGGTGTTTATGAAAGCCTGAGCTTGCTTGAGTTTAACTTTCTGGTTGCATTAGCAACCTCACCGAATACTGACGTAGCAAGGAAAAAAAATTCGGCCTATCCAAGAAAGACGCTGAATCAATCATCCAAAAGCTAAGCGACATTCACTTGATCAATTTCAACGTTGGAATACAGGGATACACATTTCTACAGGAACTTAATCAGGCGCTTCAGGAGATAGGGATTCAGAGAAGAGTGCGCTTGATTTTCGGATCACCAAAGGCTCAGGAACTATACAGGGAACTCAAGCGGAAGTACCTGTTTGTTTATCCTGAGATACCTATCTGTGCTTTTATTGCTAAAGAACAGGTAGAGCACCTATTTAGTGAAGACTGGCATTTCTCCTATTTTTTGACTGCTAGAGTAGACTTTGTTGTATGTGAACCAGATGGCAAACCAAAGTTCGCTGTGGAGTACCAAGGCGGTTATCACGAATCAGCAGAGCAGAGGAAAAAAGATCGGTTCAAGAAATTGGTACTTAACGAAGTTGGGTTGCCGCTAATAGAGATAAGCAGCAGAGATATACAAAACCTTGATGAGTTTTTCTAATTACGCAGGCTAACACGCGCTTCCAGCCGACCGCATCGTTCGCTGCGCTCGCTCGCGGCGGCTGAAGCGCAAATCGTTAGAATGCCAGTTCTTATAATCAGCTTAACCACGAATATTACTACAGATAGTCTTTGGAGTAATATTCGTGGTTAAGCTGATTATAAGAACTGGCATTCTAACGGCTATGCTAATCTGACGGTGGGTGTGCGCA
>RFLC01000230.1 GCA_003694055.1 Candidatus Pacearchaeota archaeon
CGGCGCCGCCAATTAGAAAGCAAACGCCAAAAAATCTATTCACAAGAGCTTAACCAACTCCATGCGCATCTTTCCAGATTTCGAAATGAGCAAGGACATCTTGTGGACTTGTTGCAATACCTGCAGCAGTTTTTGGCAAGCGGCCGTATCCAGCTTGGGGACAGAGAATTTTCCCATGTGGTGACATTATTGCGAGGGTGGCATATCTCAGGGAATTCTGGGGATATAGAAAAAAAACTAAAGCGCCTTGTGAACAATGTTAAAAGACGTCATCTTGAAAATTTTTCACGACAGCATAAGAAGGCGTTCCATCGCCAGTGGCAGGCCTTTTGCACAGCGGAAATGGATGCAGCAAGTTTTCTTCAAAACTTTGTCCACCTTGCGGAAGCTGAAGGTCTCGAGTTAGAGCTGGACAAGGAGCTGCAAGAACTTTTAACATTCCAAAAGCATCTCTTGATGTTGAGAGGGCGTGGATTCGTTAAGGAACTTGAAGCCTTTTTGCATGAGGCATCACGACAGCTTGCAAAAACCCCACAAGAGCTCAAACTTATACAAGCCTTTGAACGCCTTGATAATTTGGAACATCTAGCGAGACTTGAATGGACCTTAGCACAAATGCAGGCCTACCATCGCCATCCACAGGCCTTTAAAGTTCTCATGGGCACGAAATCTGAGCTGCTTGAAGCACCACTACAGTTTTATCAACTTGTGCGAAAACGCGATACCGCTATGCTCGAAAATCTCAAAAAAATCCTACAAACCCAAAAGGTCCAAGCAATCGCAGTTCTTGCAGGAGGTTTTCATGCAGAAGGATTAAAGGAGGGCTTCAACAAGTTGGGGGTATCTTATGTCCTAATCACACCTCGCATCAAGTCGTTCAAAGGCCAGAAGACATATCATCGGGTCATGCAAGGTGAACTTTCGTACAGGACCTATCTGCGGACGACATTTTACGATGCCTTTATCCGACATGCGAGCGAACAGTTGGTTGCAGACTGGGAACCACGAGAGTTTAGAGAAAATCTCATCACATGGCGAAACGAACTCATCAGGCAACTTGCGTTGAAACAGCGCCTTACGGAATTGGGAAGGTACCTGCCGTATCTAGAGTGGATTTACGAACGTTATGTCCGCAGAAGGGGGCATGAACTTACGGTTTCAACATCTCAAAAAGCACGCATCGCTCAAGAGATTGTGGACGGGATCGGGCAGTATCAGAGAGAGATGCTGAA
>RFLC01000231.1 GCA_003694055.1 Candidatus Pacearchaeota archaeon
GCCCAAAAATGAAAATTCATCAGCAAGCTAAATACTTTTAACGACCAGCGCAGTTGTCGAAGTTCTAAAGAGCAAACACGAACAAAGCAAGAGCAGATGCCTCTTTGCCTCGAGGTCTAGGTAAGATATTTAAAGTTGGCTTACGAAGGATTTGTATGCGGGGAAAAGAGGTGTACAGAGTTGATAAGGATGTGGAGCGGGATGTACACGAGGCGTATAAGCTTCTTGCATCTTTCGCAGGAGTTGAGGTTGGTAAGAAGGATCTGCCGAGAGTGGTGGTGAGGCGCGGCGGCACTCCGTCTTATGATGCGCGCAACCACACAATCGAGATTCCTGAAAAAAATGTTGGCAACGGCCCGACTTATTTTGAAGAGGCAGGCCATGCTTTAAGAGCAAAAATAAGGGGAGTGAAGGGCGGGGAGCTCAAAGGAGACCCGAGGGTTGAGGAGTTTTACGGCAAGGTGTGCGCGCGTTTGGGGAGAGAGCTATCTAAGGGGACAAGGTTAGAGCCCACATATGGGCCGCACGGCGAGGCAATTGGTCCTGCGCGAGAGGATTGGGCGATACTAATCAGACATGCTCGCGCGCTTGGCAGAAACTCGCGCGCGCTGCGGGAGCTAGAGCAAGAAGGCGGGAGGCAGGCAAGAGAGCTGATTGAAACAGCGGACAAAAAAATAATGGAAGCGGTTAATGATTTGAAGCGCGGCAGGATTAACCCCTCTCAGTTTTATGAGTTTGTTTCAAGAATTGGAGAGATCTACGGTTCGCATGCTGAAAGAATCTCAAAGCTTATGCCAGACAAAGATGAGAGTCCAGTGAGCATGAGCTTGCAGAGCTATCAAGGCGCAATTGGGCTGTTAAAAGAGTACGGCCAAGTGTTGCAGAAAACCAAGGACAGGAATGCAAGAGAAGAGATTATTGAAGGAATGGAAGGCTGGCTGAGAGATTACAAGAAGTCAAGCCCGTTGATGGAGTTGGCGAATGAGCCGGGAGGGAAGGTTATGCAAATGAGAACAGACGCAAGAATAGCTAGCCATGAGATACGCGCGCACCGCAAGTCTTACGA
>RFLC01000232.1 GCA_003694055.1 Candidatus Pacearchaeota archaeon
GCTCGCCTTATTAAAGGAGTAATATGCGGGTATCGGATAGAGGAAATCAAAAACCCGTTAACACGGAAAGTAAGGTATTTGGATAAGCTTGTTGATGAGCTGGCAAAGGGCAAGGCGGTGGATAAGATTTTGCGTAAATAACACTGGCAATTACATTTTAACCAATTTGGAAAGAGTGTTCGGCAAACGAGATGGCGCGCGTTTGGCGGTTCGCGCGCGTTGAGGTCGCGCGCTCTAGCTATCTCGCAGCGGAAACAGCGCAATTTAACGAAGTCGCTGAAGGGCAGAGAGAGCGATTTTGGAAAATGCGGCCCGACGGTAAGCGCGAGCGCAGCGCGGTCAGCGAAAACGAGTTCCGAAGAACTTCCCCTGGACTACTTATAGCACTTTCTCACTACAGGACACAAAACAATAGCTATGTTCAATAATGCCCAGAGTATTGCTGAACTAATCCATAAATTGCCATCAACTTTCAGGAGGTATTGCGCATAGTACAAAAATCCAAAGAAAGACAATTCTGAAATGATGCCGTAAATCCATTCTTTTGTTTTGTCTGCCATAATGCCTCTTCCTTATGGTAAGCGAGGTTATTAATAAATATTGCGATTGTGCCGTGAGGGATTGCAAGGAATTGGGTTAGGAGAACAAGTTTGAGAGGATTCGCGCGACGTCGGCAATTATAAATCCTATCGCGCCGACGATAAGTATGCCGATTGCAGAAACTTTTGCAACTGTTTTGAATTCCTCAGCAGAGGGTTTGCGGAGCAGCTTCCAAACTCGCGACGACTGCACGAAAAAAGACTTAACCTTTCGCATTATTTCCATGTTCCTAGAGAGCGTTTCAGGTTTTTAAAATTGTTGCTTATCTTACGAGCGGAGTAAGGATGGTGTTGCGCAAGTTGGTGCTCTGGTTACGCATCCAGTTTGTGCGGCAAGTTTTTGCATTGCGAGCAAAGCGAACGTTGAGTCGCGCTCCTCCAGGCTTGCGCGCATTTCGCAATGAGGGGCAAGGCGCGCTTAACTGCCCGCTCCGCAACTTATTGAAAGCGCACTGCGTCGCCGCGCAAAATCTCTCGTCGATAAACACCCAAAGATTTCATCTGGTGAGCGCTTAATTATAGATTTCCTATGGCGCTTGCGCAGTTCACATTTAGCTGGCACATCTCTTTGCTCAACCTAGAACATATGAGGCGTGGAAAAATATATAAACCCTGTTAACGATGTAAAGTAAGCGTGAAAACGCGAAGAAAGATGACAACCTGCTCGCGTGTAAATTTTGTGCTGGGCATGCTTGTTCTTCTGGCGATTGCCCTCATTCCATTGGCTTATGCTGAGCAGACTTACACTTTTGACGACCCTCGGGAAACAACTTACAGCGCTCCTTCAGATATCTTAAAGTTGGAGATTAAGTTGAACAGGCCGAACTTTGAGGTGAAATTCGACTTGCGCGGCGACCCGAAGAGCTTTGATGACACATCTGATTTCAGGATTTATGAGATTAGATTTAAGCCATTGCCAGGGACAAGGCACACTTACCAGGTCAAGGTCTGGAATGACGGCTATGTCGAGGATGTTTCAGGAAATGTTGCTGACATCCAGGTAAGCGGAAACTCGCTCTCGTTCAAGACCGATGACAGCGTTGTCGAGAGTATTGCAGGTGATAAAAC
>RFLC01000233.1 GCA_003694055.1 Candidatus Pacearchaeota archaeon
CTTCGGCGGTAGGTGAGGCGGCGCGAAATTTGCAAATTTTGGCTATAATCAAATTGTCTCGGATTGCAAACACGGCGGGCGGCTTACGCCCACGTTGGGCAGCCTAATAAGTTGGTATGCTGAAAAAACATCTCTACAACACAATTGGCGCAAAAACGAGCATATAGTCGCCATTTTGTCTCAAAGGGACTCCGGATGATATATTTTATTCGCGGCAAAGAGAGTGGCAACATCAAAATTGGCTACTCAACGACTCCTGAAAAACGTAGATCTAATTTGCAAACAGCTCATTATGAAGAGCTTGAGTTGATAGGATTGATGCGTGGCACGCGAGAAGATGAGGCAAGAATCCAGCAAATGTTTTCGCAGTTCAATATCCGGGGTGAATGGTATCGCCCAGTGGAAGAGATATTGGATTTTATAGTGAAAAATGTTGGCAAGCAACGATTGAACATTGTGGAGAGTTTGGGAGATGGAGAGTATCGAATTTTATTTGCTGAACCCGTTAAGTTCTCAATAAAATTTCTCCTGTTGGCAGGCTCTCACAACCTCAGAGTTATAACTGACAATGACACAGAGTTGGCATTTGGTGTTGAAGGAAAAAGAGAAACTTTGCTGAACTGGATGGATAGTCTTGAAATTGTTACGAGAGAAGCAATGGATCAGTTTGCGGCATTGATGGTAGAGTGAGAGAAGCAACCTTATTTAGTATTCTAGTTGCGCTTTCAGTGTTTACTGGAGTTAATTGTCGGCTGCCCAACCACGGCTGCACCTGACCTCGCTTCGCTCGGAGGGGAAGCGGCGTGATTGACCCGCGATGGTGCTGGTTAGCAATGGTTCTGAGCCTACGCCGCTCGGCAGGTGAGCCACACGTTGGGCGGCTGAAAGGCTCAATCATCCAGTTCGGGGAATTGGGCTGGAATGCCTAAATCACGGGCAAGTTCAAGCGACCCCCGCATAAGAGCCAGGCGGAAAAAAGCGGCCTTGCTCATGCCGGACTGACTGGCCCAGGACAGGATAGCGTCGAAATGGGGCTTTCGA
>RFLC01000018.1 GCA_003694055.1 Candidatus Pacearchaeota archaeon
AGGATGGGGATTAAATGTGAAGGCAACACTCCTCCCACCAATCTTATGAGCTTCATCTATTATAACTAAGTCAAAGTGGGAAGCGGCTAAAGATGGCAAGACATCTTCTTGTTTCGCAAAATCCATGGAAGTAATAATTTGGTTTTCTTTGTGCCAGATATTTTCGCCATAATGTGCTTCAATAAACGATCTATTCACTACAACAAAGGTTTCTTCAAATCTCTCTTTAAGTTCTCTTCTCCATTGATCTTTCAAATGACCTGGAACTACTATTAAAATTCTTTTAACAAAGCTCCTTAATTTTAGCTCTTTAATTATAAGCCCTGCCATAATAGTCTTTCCAGCACCCGGATCGTCTGCTATGAGAAAACGTATCTTTGGTAATTTAAGTATATAGCCATAAACCGCTTCTATTTGGTGTGGCAAGGGATCCACTTTAGATATGTTAAGAGCCAAGAGGGGATCATAAACAGATGCGTATCTGTACCGTTTGCCTTCAAACGCTAAAAACACTAAACAAGGCTTACTTTTAAAATCACTTTCTATCTTTTCTATACTGAGATTATCAATTTCGTTTAATAGTATTAATTGATCAATATGGTCTCCGGTGATTGTAGCTGAACCAATTAAACGAACGTAATCTTCAAACCTTTCAACTTTTTTAATTTCAATAGGTTCTTTCCATCTTTTTCCTTTTACGATAGCACCCGGTTTTAGCTCTTCGATTTCCATATTTTTATGATTGGTTATGCATAGCTCTTAAGTAAGGTGCTTTATTTTTATAAGCTTATTGGGATACAAACTAATTCTCTCGGCCTTTAATAATAGTGCGGGGAGAAGGATTCGAACCTTCGCAGGCACTAAGCCAACGCGGCCTAAACGCGTCCCGTTTGACCACTCCGGCATCCCCGCGTTTGTGGAAGTTTTTTTCGAGTTTTAAATTTTTGCGTGCGGTGCTTTCCTAGCCGCACGCTGAATCGCGCAAAGTTATTTCGTATATACGCATGTATATACTTAATTAAACTGCATTCAAGAGAGAGTTTTGGCAATTTTGTGTTGCGCAACTCGCGCAGTTTCTAGCTCGTGCAGAACGCAAGCGCAGATAGGGATTAAATTTAAAAATAGGTTTTTTGTGAACTTGCTGGCGTTGAAGGAGAAAATGGATGCGTTGATACTTTACGAAGGGAGTTTGGCTGAGTTGCATCAGAGAGTGGATGAGAGGTATTTTTTGACAAATGAGGTGTTTGTTGAGTGTCGCGTGATTGGGAGAAAGCCGAGGGATTTGACAAGGCATTTGTGGGAGGAGCCGTGGTGGGATGAGTTTTATGAGCAGGCGCGCGCAAAGATTGCAGAGGAGTTAGTTAAGAGCGGTTACGACGGGCTAGTTAATTACAAGATAATTGAAAGGCGCACTAATGAACCAAGAGTTATTTTCAAGGGCGTTCCAATTGTGAAAAGGGCAAAGTTAAACGGACATGCTGAACAGGTTGTTAGAGAAGAAGATTAATTTTCACTTTAGGTTTGATTGGTGTTAATTGCTGCTATTAACTAGCCCGGAAGAAAGCGAGGATTTGTTGCAAATAATTTTTTAGCGGCGAGGGTGTTGGGGTTGCGCAAGAGCGCGCGCTGCTTGGCTGCAAAATGCCGCTTTAACGAGGTTGACACACCGCAACTAAAAACTAGTTGTTCCGCGCGCTTCTTGCTCACGGAATTCTGCGCTTCATGCGCACAACCTCTTCACTCTTTTCCTCTTTTTTCTCAATTTTCACAACCTCTGGTTTTGGCTTCTCCATGACAACGACATTTATTTCCTCCTTAACTTTCTCTAGTTCTTCTATTGGCACAACCTCTCTTTCAGACTCGCTTTTCAGAGGCAAGCCTTCGTAGACTGGAACAACTTCAACCACAACCTCGCCGAGTTTTTGCTCTATGTTGACCTTTGTCTCTTTCGGTTTCAGGTTTCGCTGAACTTTCTCCCCAACTTTTTTTGCTAGCTCAAGAACTTCGTTTGGGAGCGCTTGCTTTTGTGTGACTTTTGTCTTTGGCACTACAAGCACGTGCCCGCGGGAGAGGGGGCGTATCTCTAGGACTGCGATGGCGTGGGAGTTTTCGTCGACGACAACAGAATCAACTTCTTTGTTCGCGATTTTTCTGAAGATGTTTGTGCGAGTTTGCTCTTGGGCAAGCATTGCTTCGATTGCTTCGCGCGACATTGAGTCAATGTGCGCTTCTGCAGCTGCGCGCTTGTCCTCTGGCAAATGCTGGATTTGCTGTTTTAGCTGTTGTTTCAGAGCTGCAACTTGCTCGTCTGTCAATGGCATAAAATTACAGAGAGAGAAGTTATTTATAATTTGGGGTTTTTGTCTGGCGAGCTTGGGACTTGTCGTGTTGGTGCGTGGTGCGCGCGCCTCTCGGTCGGCGCGCATAGGGTTGGAAGCGCGTTCTTTGCCGGCAGCGCGATGCGCGCTGAGAATTTTTCTTGCTGAGTTTTTTGAGATAGTTAAGTGGATTGAGAGCAACAACTTCCTTTCACACTTTAGGATAGGTTTTTCTGGCTTCTGAGTTTTTTTCTCCTTGCGCGCTTGCTTGGTGGTTCTCTAGCTGGTCAGGGCTTTTGACAAAAACGACATGCCCAATCGGTTGTTTGCTAAACACAAAGCTGAAGTAATAAACTGCAGATAGCGCTAGTGTGAGCAGCAGGAGAATTGAAATGAGGGTGAGCAACGCAATTTCTCTTTTTTTATTCATGTTAAATTAAAGTCAAGGGAGTATAAAAAGATTTGTTATTGCGAGCGGTTAGTAGGGTTGTCTGTTTTGCCGTTGAGAGCCGGGCATAGTTGTTTGATTTCCGATAAGAATTTATAAAAATGTTTTTATGTGTTTTATGGCACGCGCGCGCTTTGGATTTGGCGAAGGGCTTGTTGTTATGCTCTTTCTATCAGTGCCTGCGCTGTCAACTCTTCTGATGCTCGCCCCATCACATTTTAGGAACGCATTAGCTCTGCACATCTACAACCCAAAATGGTGGCAGCTATTTAGTTCTGCTTTTGTCCACAGGGATTTCAATCATTTGTGGTCAAATCTTGCCCTTTACATAATTCTCTCTTTGC
>RFLC01000234.1 GCA_003694055.1 Candidatus Pacearchaeota archaeon
ACTCCACACCTCTCGGAGAGATGCATTTAAGTCAGTGAATGCTTTGCCTGTCGCAAAACTGACCCCTCAGAAAGTTGAGTTCATCTCAAAGCCTAAACTGCGCACCGGCGAGAACCCAGCTCTAGATGTGGAACACACAGACAAAGTCGCACTCGTGAAATATTTCCCAGGGCAGAACCCTGATGTGCTTGACTTCTACTCAATGACATGCAAGGGCATCGTGATTGAAGCGATGGGTCTGGGACACCTCCCAACTGAGGAAGCTACGAACAATTGGATTCCAAAAGTTAAGAGAGTGATAAAAGAAGGAAGGGTTATTTGCATCACAAGCCAGTGCATTCATGGAAGGGTGGATCCTTATGTTTACTCGGCAGGGCGCGCGCTAGAGAAAACAGGCGCAATATTTCTCGACGACATGCTTCCAGAAACCGCGCTTGTCAAACTAGGATGGGTGCTTGGTCATTACGGCTGGAAGTCTAAAGTCAGAGAAAAGATGCTGACAAACTTCGCCGGAGAGCTCAACCATCGGCTTGTGCCTGAGTTGGGCAATTGAATGTCAGTTTTAGTGCGCTTAGCTGGCACTTAAGTGGTGTTTTGCGCAAGGGTGTTGATAATCGCGTAGCTATCAAAACTTGCAAAAGCAAAAAATATTTAAAATATGCATTCCTTGAAGAGGCATGATGAGTGCTTATCGTGCAAGCAGTTGGGGGAGGGATTATACTTTTCTAGGTAGCTTTGTAGGCTACACTATTAAAATTAAGTTCTAAGGGTCGGTTTTGCGCGGCCCACTGAAATGGTTCTAAAGCGCGTTAATTCTGCGGGGACGAGCAAGGTTTTGTTAGAGGAAAACCTCCGCGAGATTGGCGAGTTATTTGGAAAGAATGGGCAAGAGCTTGTTTCCCAGCTCCCTGTTGAGCTGATTGCAGAGATGGTCGCGTATTTGGAGAGGAACGTAATTGCAGAAGTGGAGACCGGCGAAGGAGGAAAGGTGCGGGTCTGCTGTCCGAGCTGTTTGAAAGCGCATGCAATCTCGCACGCAAGAAAGAAAGGTTTTGGCGAGGAGGTGGTTGAGAAACTAAAAGGGCTCTCTCCTATGAACGCAGGACACTTTGGGTATTACATGGACAACGGCAAACTAGTGAAATTAGATTCTGAATAGGTGGTTGGTTCGCTTGCGAGAGATCTGCATAGTGTGGATTTGCGCAAACTCACAGATTTTAGTCCGCAGTTTGCCGAGCTAACGACGGCGCGCCGAGACACGTGGCGATGGCGCGCGCTGAAACGCGTGGTTAGATCACGCTTTCCTAACACTGACTTAGCTAGCTCAAAAAATGAATCGCGCGTTAAAAGCTCTATCAATGCGCGCCTTTTTGCAAGGCGGCGCGCGAGCGTTGCGACGCGCGCCTCAAAAGAGCGGATGAGGGATTTGCTCAGCAGCGCCTCTAAAACAAAAAGCTCAAGAGCGCAGCAATTGCCGCGCAGCGCGAGAACAAGACAAGAAAATTTTTATAGGGAGTTTTCATAGTGCTTGTGCGCTGGTAGTTTAGTGGTTAGAATGCCTCGTTGCCAACGAGGTGACCCGGGTTCGAGTCCCGGCCAGCGCATCACGCTGTTACCAATCCAAGACTCTTTTTGAACGAGCTGTACATGTCAGCGCACCTGCGCCTTGCGTTCAGGATTGCTTGTGAACGAATAACTTTCTCGTAATCATTATCTTTTTCTATGCCTTTCGAGATGTCGCGTTCCTCTGGCTCTTTTTTCGCGGGCTTGAAGAGCGAGAAAAGCGCTGAGAAGGGGTTGATGTCCTCATTCTCCTCTTTCTTTTCCTCTTTTTTCTGCTCTACTTCGCCCAAAAGCTCGTCGATATCTGTCTTCAAATGCTCCAAACTCTCTTCCGTCGCACCAGCAATAACCTTGTACGCATCCTCGAGATTGTCCTCGTCAACTGCCTGCTTGAACGCTTCCAGCTCGTCCTCGTTGAGCCCGCACCCAATAAACTCAACCTTAACTCTCCCACGATAGCCGTAACCTCCGCGCGCGTCAATCCTCTCGGGAATGCTCCTGAACTTCAGTTCAATTATCGCAACCTCGTAGTACTTTCTTGCTTTCGCTTTCAGAAAAACTTTTGGCAGGTTTCCGCTTTCAACATCTCTCTTGACATCATACTCTTTTTTTGCAAGAAGCGCCAACTCGAAAAGAGTTGTGTTGAAAACCGAAACAAGGTCTGCAGTTTCTGCAGCACGCTGTTCGAGTTGCTGGGCTGCCTTCAAGTATGGCTTTACCCAGCGAGCGTAAAGCTTTATCGAGTTAACCTGCGACTTCAAATAAATCTTCTCAATCTCATACCTTTTCCTAAGCTCTTTCTCTGACTCCTTAACCCAAATCTCAAACTCTGTTAGACGTTGCTTGACAATTCTCTTCACCCTTTCGTTCAAGTCAGCTTTGTCCACATCCTCTGCCTTGTCAATTCCCATAAAAGCGTCGATTAGAGTTACATACTCAAACTGCTGAGCCATCAATTTTATCGCTGTGTTGCCTCGCTTTATATCCACTGAGTCCATCCAAAGTTGTTTCAGCGCAAGCCTGGCGCCGTCGCGCGTGTTCTTGTCCTTGGAACGCAAATCATCGTACAGCTCCAACCTAGACCTTAACTCTTTCAGCTCGTAGATAATGTTTATGATTGACTTGATTATTGTGTTGATAGTTCCGAAAATTTTCATAGCTTCCTCCTGCATTGCTGTCGCGCGTTTTCCTAGCTCTGAAAAGTGGCCTGAGCCAGCTGATGAAACAAAGTTGTCGACGATTTTCTCGACATCATCGTATTCACGGGTTGCGTAGTCAAGCAACCAGAAGTAGACGCTTTCCAAGCTCTGCGACGGCGCGTCGTACTCTAGTGAGTGCATTTCCAGCGGACTTTTGAGCCCCTTTAAACTGAAAGGGCTTTCCATCTCAAGAGTTTCAGAAACATCAAGGTAGGTGGGAGAGATAAGCTTAGCGACTTTCGCAGCTTCGACATATCCTTGGGTGCGAACGATTTTCGCAACCTTGTCGCTCAACTTCACGCCTGTTTCGTCAGGAGAGGCGTCGCAATAAACGCTCGGACTAACTGCTGCTAAGATTTTCTTCAAATCAACCACCATCTTTGCCCAAACAACTACAATTTCGCTTTATATAAAAG
>RFLC01000235.1 GCA_003694055.1 Candidatus Pacearchaeota archaeon
GTTATTGGATTTTTCCGAGCTTTTTAAATTGTTTGCACATCTCAGAATAGTATAAGTTTGCTATTTGTTTCAGTTCTTTCAAAGAAGTTTTTCTTATCACAATTGGTTATGGCAAATTATTTTATATAAATTTATTTGGAAACACCAACTCTTCTGTATTTTTTGCTTCGTAAAAAACCGGTTGCGCCTATATATTTCTCTCAATAGCGTGAGTTCTTAGTGTGCTCCATCCCAGCGCCAGCAAGCCCGTGACATATTTGATTTTTCAAATCCTTGGCAAGGCAACCTCACCAAATTTATATATCCTCTCCCACTTTAAAATCAATGAACAAAAAAGCGGCGAGCGGAGTGGTTGTTTTAACTTTGCTAATTATTCTCGCGCTAGCTTCGGTTGTTCTCTTAGCTGTGTATCTCAGCACCACATTCAAAACTAGCACTGAGAGCGCAGAGATAAAAACCGCGCTCTTGCAATCGCAGTTCATTGTTGTACCCGGCTCAGTGAATCTTGTCCGCGACGTAAGCGGAGAGGTATTGGGCCTGGAGTTCGAGGTTAAGAGGCTTGGAAACCTGCCAAGAGAAGCATTAGGGTTCGTGGCAGCGATTGAAGATTCTAACGGAAGAAGGTTTAGCTACAATTCTCTCGACCCAACCCAAGGAGGAACAATCAGCGGAGTCTCGCCAAGCGAGGAAACAACCCTCATGCCTTTTGCCTCTGTCAAAGTTGAAATCGAAAAACAAGCATTTGAGTTGGTTGGAGTTGACATTGAGAAAATAAGAGTGATTTACCTCTACCCTGCAAAACGCTCAGAGATAACAAACGAAATTGTCACCACCGACGCGCCGCTTGAAACTTACACTCCCGAATTCCTTGAAGCAGAAAGTGAAAGCTCTCAAAACGGCCAGCAACTAGCATCGCTAGTGTTAGAAAATAATTACACAATACTTAACATAACAAACTCCTCTCTTGTCAGACTCAGATATAAAAACCGACAAAATGTTGAGAATGAATTTGCTAGCGTCAGGCCTTTAAGCTTGATTGTTTTGCAAAGCGGCGCGGTGCTAGAGTCAAACAACATCACACCAATCGGCCGGGACAGCTACAATTTAAGTTACGAAAACTCAAACATTGTTACGCAGCTCAGAATTGTGCCGCAAAGAGCATGGTATTATTTTGAGTTACTTAATGTTTACAACCCAGACAACGAGGAGATTAAGCGCATAGATATTTTTAATTTCAACTTGCAACACGCGCCACAGTCTTACGCAGAGAAAAATTGGGCATACTCTGCAAATGACAACGAGCTTTTCATGGCAGCGCTTTCAATGAGCCCAAGCACAACATGCGGAGTGATAAAAGATTGCGCGGTTTACAAC
>RFLC01000019.1 GCA_003694055.1 Candidatus Pacearchaeota archaeon
AAACTTTCTCCGAAATGAAACCGCGCGGGCGACCGCGGTATAGAAAGTGAAGAAAAAGATAATCACCACCGCCATCGCGAGCGTGGCGGCAAGCGCGGCGATTTTTTGGGCGGCGACAGGGCCGAAACACAAAGAGAAGAAAACGAAGCGCTAAAAACGCTTGACTCATCCTCCCGTGCGCGCGTTTTTTAATTTCTGCTCCCGATTGTGAACAATTTTTTGACCATTCTTAATTTATTTGGTAGTTGTTATATTAAGCATAAAGAAAAATCAGCTGTCTCATGTAAATAATACTATTATCGAATTGAGTAAATATCAAACAAAAAATTGTCTACAATTTCAAAAAACATAAGACGATACAGGAAAGAGAAAGGAATCTCCCAAGACCGTTTGAGAAATTATTCAAGGAATAAACTATGAGTGAGAAACACGCCGAACAATTTACGCCGCCAGCAGAAAAGGCTGAGAGATTAGAAGGTATTGAATGCCCCGAAGACAAAGAAAATTTTGAAGGGCAAAGGGTTTTAGTTATTGGCGGACCGGACGCTCACGGAGTAAGCATGGCGGTTTCATCTGCTCAATATCTTGAAAAACGCGGTGCGGAAGCAGTCATTTATGTTGGCTCGCCAGTGATCCGCGAAGGCAGAGGGGCAACGCACCCCGGTGCTTTTTATACAAAAACAATTCCTGAGTTAAAAATTGAAGGATTTGATCGCGTTGTTATTTGCGACATCCCGCTGGATTTTAGAGATTTATCCAGTTCAGAAAAAGCCATTGCGCAACTTGATGAATGGATACGAGAAGATAGAAGAAAACGAGGACAGCCACCGATTGATCATTCAACTTTCTATCTCGATCATCACAATACGACGCAATTTAGCGCGTCACGCGAATCGGTTGTGATTAAAAATGTCCCGATTGCTGAGGCCTGCAAGCTAGGCGGTGAAAAAACAGCCATTAGCCGTATAGGAGCAATTTGCGACCGCGACCCTGCCACTTTGCCGATAACTAATGAAGAAATGATTTTAGCCAGAGGTCTTGATGCGGCGGTGCGCCCCGACCCAGATGACGAGCGTCCAAAATTACCCAAAAATGCGACAGAAGAAGAAAAGCAAATATATCAAGAACAGTTGCGGGCGTGGGAAAATCGTGCTCAAGCGCGACTCGAAGAAGCAGTCAGGCGGCTGAAAGCTGAAGATTGGGACTATTTCAAAAAAGAGGCCGAACGAATGAGCCGCGTTGAAATACCAACGGCGAGCGGTTTTGGCCAGATAGCCATTGTTGACACTCAAGATTTAACCAGCAAGCTCGGCGTATTGAAATTGATGGAAATGGCGATAGAAAATACTGGCGTTGAAAAAACTCCATACGCTTTGGGGGTGCTCCGAGAGATGAGTGATATAAAAATGGGCCGTGAGCCGGCTGATGTGATAACAGTTATCAGGCATTGGATGCGAGAAGATTTACCTTCGGTTGAAGAAATTATTACGCAGCACTTCGGCGAAGAATTTATTAAAAAATACAAAATGTACGGCGCGAAAAACGCCAAAACGGTTCGACTGCCGGTCAACGACCGCGAAACCGCTCGGATTGCCGCAGAATTGGTTAAGGCATTTGCGGGGCAAGAAATGCCGGATTTTTCTCAAGTAAAATCAGTCGTGATATGCGGCGACCCGAACTCCGGTAAATCAGTTTACTCCACAATTTTTCGAGAAGCATTAAAAACCTTGGGGGTAAAAGTTGCTCACCTAGATTTAGACAAGGCCGCGCCCACCCCCCAGTGGTATTTAGATGCAGAAATTGCCTTCAAGGAAGCAGAATTTCTTTTTTCGCAGGGCAAGCTTGCCAAAGAAAAATTGGACGCAGCCAAACAGAAATTGGAAGAAGCGGCGGAAAAGAGACGCGCGATGAAACGTCCTTGGTCGCTTGATCTTGCCGAAGAAGCAAAACAAGAATTGCTAACTGCGGTTCAGGATGAAAAAATTGATTTTGTCATCGGCGATATTGGCGGCGGAAAAATTAAAAAAGATAAATCAGGAAAGATCGTCAAAATTACTCGTCTCACCGCCGAAAACGCAAGAATTTTGGAAGGAACGGATGCCGTAATTATAGTGTCCAATAATCAGCAGGGTGCGGCAGAGTGGAAAAAGCTGATAGAGGCAGGCGTTGATCCAGAAACGGGCGTGCGTATCAATCGCGATAAGCCCATTCAGATTATTGGCATTTATCAGAGTATTTTAGAGGGAAATATCCAAGAAGCTGCTACGGGTGAAAAATTCGGCATCGTTACTAATCTTGACCGGAGCAAGGCCGAGAAAAAATATAACCCAACCATTTTTACCACTGCGATGTTTGTCAGCGAAGCGGTGGAGAAAAGAAAAAGATAACATGAGCGACCAAGAAAAACTTACACCGCTAATTGAGCAAAAGGAATCTAAGGAAACAGAACCTCGGAAAAAACATATGGTTTACGGAAGCGAGCGTTTTGAGAGTGCGACTGTCAACAACCACAACGAAGTTTTGCTAACTGACACTCGCAAAATCACTAAAATTGTTTTAGGTAGAGACGTTGCTTTAGTTTTACCAAAGAATCCAGATGCGATTCCAAAATGGGCTTGCTATCCAACTCATCAGGAATCGTGGTTACCTTTGTGGTTTGTGTTGTTAAATCATGCCCAGCATAAAACACCAGAAGAATTAGCGTATCGTCAAAGATTAAACGAGAGATTAACATCTGAAGACCGAGAATTGATGCGCAAGGCGCTTATTTATAAGGCAAACGAATTTTGGCGAGCATACAAACAAGATACAGAAACCAAGGAGCCGAGAAAAAAATATAAAAACATCACTCGTATTGTGCAAGATATTTTGTTATATGTGGATGCACCAGAAACGGTTATTGAAAATCAGGAAGAATATCTAACAAGTCATCACCTATTCCCTATTATTCAAAAAGCAAATGAATTACGCAGAGGGGTCGGCCTTGAACGAGCCAGTGATTTAGAAACTCAAGTTGAACAAGTTCTATCTAACTATACCAAGCAAGCAGGTGGTGAGGAAAGTAGAAAAGCTTACGAGGAATTGCAGGAAAAACTGTTGCGAAGTTCATCTGATGAATTAGTGATATTGGTACCTGATAAAAATATCGCTGACGCGGAGCTATACGCTGATTTGGTAAGTTATGATTTGTTGATGTCCGAGGACGAGCACGATCAAGATGTTGTTTCTATTGTTTCTTCTCTTGATGAGCCGCAATTTCATCAATTAGATGCAAAATTCGGTCCAAAACTGGCGCATGAACGACGGATGGACGTGATTGCCGTGCCGGAAAATCTTGGAGTATGGGATGTGGTTCGCGGCGGCAAGGAATCGTATCAGCCGATCAGCATGATTTTAATGACACATGCAAAGCCCGAAACGGAAGCTGCTGTAAAGATGCAAGAGCAACTGCAACGAGAACTAACTCCGCAATTTGTCGCGCATCACTATCTGGGTGCGGCAGAAGAATTTTTACACCGTGACGCGTGGGGTAAAAGTTTTGCCAAAAGATTTGAAGACGGGAAAGTCAAACAAATCAAGAAGGTTATTCCTCTCTATCGAGTTGCCTGCGATTTGTTGCCGCGAGCGGTTTATATGTTGAAAACCGGTAAGTTTCCTGCCAACGTTGAAAACGACGAGCTTTGGGAAATCGGAGAAACAAAAGAGGAAGCAGAAAAAATTCAAGGCCACTTCAAGAGACAAGACGTGACCCAAAAAGAATTAGCTGAATTATCAAAAGCAATTGAGGCAAAATTCCGAAAGTGGTTCAATGATACCGATTATCTTCTGTTTTTGGAAAATATGGAGAAAATGGGACAGCTTGAAACATTAACAGACGGCAAACAACTACAAGAAGCGGTGCGGCTTACCGAACAAATTACGGAACTTGTGCCAAGGGAACAGACAGAAAAAATCAGAGAAGCCATTGCTATGGCAATCAGCAGGTACAAGGAACAACATCGCGAAGGCGGCGAGATGTATGCGAACCATGTTTTGAGAGTTGGTAGGAGAGCGGCAGAACTCGCTAAATCACAAGGGTTGGGAGCAGACTTTATTCAGGCCGCAATTCTGCACGATATTTTAGAAGATACTCCGACAACCGAAGAAGAAGTACGGTCAAGATTTGGTGAAAAGATTTTGGAGATTGTTAAAGCCGTCAGCCATAAAGACGAAGACGAACCAGATGAGGAATATCTTAATCGAGTTGCCAAGGGTGGTAACTTGGCGGTATTGGTAAAAAGACTTGACCGTTTGGAAAACTTGAATGATTTGAATAAAGCTCCCAAAGAATTTCGCTTGCGGAAACTGCGGGAATTAGAGCAAGCCATACCGATTTGGCAAAGAATTGATCCCGAAGGCGCAGCTGAGATAGAAAAAATTACGCACGAAATGTTATCAAAAGAAAGCTAACTTATGATGTCAGAAAAAGGCGGTGAATTTTCGCCACAAAAACAATCGAATTTTCGCCACAAAAACAATCAAAGACAGTTGAACAAAAAGTAGAACGCGAAATTGGTAATCGCGAACTGCCGATTTGGGAAAAGATGCCGGAAGTTGTGGAAACGCTGAAAAACAACAGCTGCCTGATTTTGATGTCGGAAACCGGCAGTGGAAAAACGACTCAAGTGCCGCAGGCGTTATGGGTCGAGGGTTTTGCTGAACAAGGGAAAATTTTCGTGGTGGAAAATCGCATCGCGGTGGCAGTGGAAGTCGCTAAACGAGTGACAGAGGAACAGAGGAAATGAATGTCAAGGTTGGACAGGAAGTTGGCTATCTCACTGGGCCGGAAAAGAAATCAGGCAGAGATTCGCAGATTGCTTTTATGACCAGCGGAGTTTTCAAAAACATTATCATCCGCGGCAACCCTGAAATGGAACAAGCGTCAGTAGTGCTTTTTGAGGAGTTTGATGAGCGGTATTTACTTTCGGATATTGGATTGGCTCTGGTTGAAAAAGCGCAAAATCAAGGGAGTAAAGTAAAATTTGTATTAATGTCTGCCACACTCAACGCGCAGAAATTTTCGGAGCACTTTGGCAGCGCACCAATCGTGGAAGCAAAAGGTAGACCGTATCCGGTTGAAACCCATTTTATGAGCAAGCGAATTGACCCGCGGCGTATGCCGGAAAAAGCCGCCGAGCTTGCCGTGTCTATTCACCAAAGACACCAACAAAAGGGCGATGTGCTGATTTTCATGCCCGGAAAACAAGAAATCAACGCGACTATTGAAGCAATGGTGAAACAGAAAATTACCGGCGCGACAATCTTGCCCTTGCACGGCGAACTTTCGCCGCAGGAGCGGCATAGAATTTTTGAGGAGCAACCGGGCAGAAAAATTATCGTTTCTACCAACATTGTCGAACGCAGGTTAACTATTAAGGGCGTAAGATATGTGATTGACTCCGGTTTGGTGAGAATGAATGAGTACGATCCCGCCGCTGATATGACTAAATTGGTAGTAACTTCAACCGCGCAAGATCCTCTAAGGCAACGGCAGGGTCGCGCCGGCCGCACCCAGCCGGGCGAATGTTATTTTTTGATTACCCAAGATGAGCTTAATCGCCGCCCTGCTTCCACCAAACCGGAAATTATGCGCACCTCTCTACGAGAAGTAGTTTTGCAAATTAAAGCAATGGGTTATTCACGCGAAGGCGATCCGATTCGTTTAATTGATTCGCCAGAAAAGCAGAATTGGAAAGCCGCCAAAAGCCAGCTTCGCTTGCTCGGCGCGCTCAATCCCGAAGATGAAACAAAACTTTCGGAGTTCGGTCAAAAATTGGCCGAGTTATCTTGCGACCCGCGCGAAGGAGTAATGCTGTTGCGCGGTTGCGAAATGGGTTGTGGCAGAGAGATGGCAATTATCGCGGTCATACGCACTAGTCGTCGTTTGTTTTATCGTCCGCAGGCCGAAGCCGAACAAGCTGACGCGGCTCGTAAGCAGTTTGAAACTTCCAATCTTTCGGATCTCTTGAATTTGATGAATGTGTATGAGCAAGCCGAGCGGGCAAACTTTGATTCAAAATAGTGCCGGGATAATTATGTTTCTTGGCTGGCGTTGCGGGAAGTCCGGCAAAATTATTCGCAACTTTTAGAACAGGCAAAAAGATTGGGATACAAAATAAACAAAGAGAAGCCAACGCCGGAAGTTCTTTGTCGAGTAATCGCCAAAAGATTTCCCGACAAGGTTTTTGAAAGTGCTAGGCGATGATGGTATAGAAACAGGGCAACCGGCGATCGCGCGCTGTTAGGTCGAGAATCGCGTGTGGTTGGCAACTTGATTGTTGCCAATGAATTGATTACAATACAAACGAAACGGGGCGGCGAATTACTGCTCATCACTCTGGCAACCAAAGTCGAGCCGGAGTGGATTAAATAATTTAGTTTTAGAAAGGAGAAATCTATGAGCAAAAAAATTTTCACACCAGAAGCGCACGCGCCTCAAGAAGCCAAAGAGGGCGAACCAAAGATTGTAAAATTAACAATCAATGATTTTGCCCGTGAAATCGGGCTTCAGCCCGATGCCCAAGGTCGGTATACTTTCGGTCCGGAGCATGTTCGCTTGGCGTATGAATACGCCGAGAAATTTGCTCGCGATAGGCATGCCGAAGGCATCGTGATTGACGGCGTGGCTTCGCCTGGCGTCATTGCTAGTCTTTTGCACGGCGCACACCCAGCAGAAGGCTATCTAACCTATATGCAAAAAGACGCGGAAGGAAAAATGGTTAAAGGCGAGGTTAAAATTTTGGAGCCATTGCCCGAAGGCGAAGGCCGTGGTCCTGAAGGATTTACTTGGTCCAAAAAAGAAACTCCGGATTATACTCTCGTTGAGTTCGCGCTTGGCGGCGATTTCAAGATTGAAGATTTGGACAAAGTAATACCGCCTGAAGTTGATCCAACAAAACCAGTTATCATTTCTGGTCGCGGGCCGCTTTATCTGACGCACACGATTGCCGCCGGATACCGGCACTACAAGGGCATTCCGGGCGTTGGTTTCTACCAGCCTGCGAGCAAATTTGGGCCGGCAAAAACCGAAATCGGAATTTCACACCACGAAGAATTGCCGCTTGGGTTGAACTTTGGCGAGCCAACCGAGATTGGTTCTGCCAAAGAGCAGTATGAAAAACGAATAACAGAAAATCTCACAAAACTTAAAGAAGGAATTGAGGAGCAAAAAGTTGCTTCAGTAGAAGTGAGCGGTAAGATGATAAAAATCACTTTGGACAGCGGCGAGAGCTACAATGTTTCCGTTCGTGAAGTAACCAAGGGCGAATAATGCCAAAAAATCTAACACCAGCTACTACCCAATTTGAGGCCTGCCGCCCGAAAAAAATCGCTGGGGGCTCCCCGCCGCCACCTCTCGGCTTCAGACGGGCAGGCAGCAGGCGGGCAAAAATCCATTTTCCCCAGGCCACCTTCCTTTTTGCACAATTCTCTCTCCTTCTCTGCCCTTGCTCTCTTTCCCGCTCCTGCTCCTTCCCACAGTTGCCATTGACAAAGTGGCAACTATTTGTTAAAACTGAGCAAGTTTTTTCCATCTCCAAGGAGGGCACGTAATGTCGCCCATCGGCATCTTCTTTG
>RFLC01000236.1 GCA_003694055.1 Candidatus Pacearchaeota archaeon
ACTTGGGTCTTCGCACACATACACTTTCATAAAAGTGTCTATCGTTTCTCGTACACTTTCCTTTACTTGGAGGTACAATTCCGGCCCACTTTGTCCACGTTGAATGTTAAATTTGTATCTTTGACGCAAATACCAATTCGCAAAGCGCGCCAACAAAGAGAGGGTAGAATGATGCAACGTGAAAGCGTTTGAAAATTTCAGGATCTCTCTTGCGCTTCTGTCCACCGTAACTCGTAAAGGACGCAGAGAGTATTTTGGCTTTTTTAATCGAGCTAGCTCTCGTTGAATTGCCTCGTCTTGCAAGGTTACATATTTTCTGTACGCCTCTAGTAAACGCTCATCTATAAAATACGCCACTTCATTAAAAACCCTTTGCAACTCCTCTTGATAAATCCTTTCAATGTTTTGTTGAGCTTGTTTCACTAAACCTCGAAATAGTTCAGGGGGGTTACCAGCGTTAAGCTCGCTGGGCACAATCTTAACCAAAGAGTCATACTCTATTCTTGCTAGCTTTTCCTCTAACTTACGCTGCAACTCCGCACGGAAGCCTTCCAATAAACGCTCACGCTCCTGAGCGAATTGACGTTCATTAGCAGAAAGATAATCCAATACCTGCGCAATTTCTGGAAGCTCTTTCTCCAATCGAGCAAGTGAATCTTGGGCTCCTTCTGCAAGCAAATCAAGTGCTTCCAACAAGTCAAAAATGGAAGCGAGATATAGAGATAGACTCTGAGATTCAGAAGATACCTGGCGAGATATTTTACGAAGATAATCACGCAAAGACTGCAAGTTCCTCAAAGACTGCTTCCGGATTTCTTTGAAACGTTTGTGATTAACAGTGCCATCAATTGACGCTGCGCTCATAATGAAAACAGGAATCCGCGGCAAATACCGTTTTAGGACAGGTACATGACGCGCGAGATTTTTACGGAATTCTTCTATTACTTTGGGCCATTGGCCAGGATGAGAGACATCAGGATACGCATCTGCCTTATTCAACACCAGAATCAAGCGCCCTTTCGCAACCACATCTTCAATGAAACGGGGGGTCTCGAATAGCCGATAAAAGCTTTCAGTAATTGCACGGTCGGGGAA
>RFLC01000237.1 GCA_003694055.1 Candidatus Pacearchaeota archaeon
CAATTGACATCAGCGCGCTTGACAAGTTATTTTTGAAGATGAACAAAATAAGCTCAAGGGTGTTCAGCCCAGCTACTTTTAGCGCAATTCTCCTGATAAAATCGTCGAGAAAAGTCAAAAAAGGGCTTGCTGCAAACCCCACCAACGCGCTCGCGACAAAGATGTAAATCCCTGCATAAATAAATCTTCTCGAGTTAGAGATGTAGCTCAAACTCTCGCGGAGGTTTCTCTCAAACCAGTTTGTCTGTGCTGTCAGGTTTCTGCGCCGTGCTTTTGTGTTAAGATTTCCGCCCAGCCTGCTCTCGCGCCGCGCCTGGCTTGCAACAGCTGAAATCGCAACTCTCTTCGCTTTGCCCTTCCTCGCAACCCTTGCCCGAGAACTCTCGCCCAACCTACTCGCGCGTGTCACGCGACCTTTACCTCTTGAACCTGTTTTTCTCCTCGCCATTTTTACCTAAACAACCTCTGCAACCTTTCAACTTTTCTTCGGTATTTAATCCTTAAGTAAACTCCGTAAACTACTCCTGCGAGAAAACCGCCGAAGTGTGCAACGTTTCCAATTGACCATCCGCCAATTGCGCTCGCAAGCCAAACTCCGAAGAGTGCTAGAGGGACCATGACATAGGCAGGCAAACTGAAAAACGGGAGGAAGATAATCATGAAGCGCACATTTGGCAAGAGCACGACGTAAAGCCCAGCGATAGCAAAAATCGCTCCTGAAGCTCCGACCATGAAACTATCTGGCGAGCCGAAGATTCTGCTTCCTAAAGGAGAGTTGCCAAATGCTAACGCAAATGCCACTGAAAGCGCTCCTGCGAAAATTCCTGAAATTAGGTAGAACCAAATGTAGCGCTTCCTACCAATGATGCGCTCAATCAGCGAGCCGAGAGAAAAGAGAACAAACATGTTTATGAACAAGTGCGCGAGATTTCCGTGAGCGAAGATGTGCAGGACAATTGTCCAGAGGTATTTCCCGTGCGCGATGTTCGACGGGTTGAGTGCGAAATAATTTATGCTGCGCTCATCAATCGCAAGTGCAACTACCTCGACAAGAAACATCGCAACGCTTGCTATGATAATCCATGTTGTCCATGAAAGATAACCAAGACGTTCCCAGAAGCTTGCCTTTCTCCGACGATAAATCCTCACTTTCTACCTGACTTGCGTTTAATCATTCGTCCAAGTTTGCGGAGCGTGCTCCCCACGCTTTTTGATTTTTTCCTGCTCTCTCGCGTGCGCTTCTTTCCCTTCTGACTTGCGCGCTTTGATTGCCGAGCGCTTTTCGCGCGACGCGCTTGCCCAGCTTTAGATTTCTTTGCAGTTTGCGCACGCTTAACTCCTGCAGCGCGCTTCGCGCGTCTGGCCCTCTTTGCTCGCTTTGCCTCGCGCGCTTTCGCCCCCTCTCGCTTCCTTCTCGCTTCCTTTTCAGCTCTTGCTTTCTCTTGCTTCCTTGCTTCTCTTGCCGCTTTGCGCTTTGCTTTCAATCTCCTCTTTCTTCTTTCCTCTTCTTTCTGCTTCTTTATCTCTTCCTCGCGTTTTTCAACTTCCCTCTGTCTCTTGCTTTCCATCCTCTCAATCTCTTCCTCCACTAACGCAATCTCGCCCTTAACCTGCTCTCGCTCCTTTTCCAGCTTTGCGATGTCCTTGCTAACATCTTTCAACTGCAAAACCTCTCCGCACTCTGGGCATGTGTAATCGTGTAGCAAAGCACCCTCCTCGTTAAACTCGAGATAGCAGTTGTCGCAGTGGTAGTGCGAGTCGCTCTTCTTTTTCGATATGTTGTCGTCAATCTTCTTCAGTTCCTGCCTCAACATATCCGCGTACGCTTCCATGCTCTTTCTCTCCTCAATTGTCCAAAAGTAAATGTACCACCCTCCTCGCCGCTTGTCTTTTTTTCGAGTGAAGCTGACAACATGCTGCGCGGCAAGTTTGTAAAGAAGATTGCGCACCTCGTTGATAGTCAGCCCCATCTTTGCCGCAATAGTCTTCTCGTTCACATTTTTTTTCTTAAAAAGAATGTCAATCAACTTTTCAGCGTTCGGGCCAGCAGCTAGCGACGCGTACTTTTTCAACATTCCCTTTAACTTTTCATCCTTTTTCGCCATTTACCTCTTTAAAAATTCTGGCTTTTTAAATTGTTTGCTTAGAATTGAAACTATATTGCCTGTTCGTCGATATCTTCTGCTTGCGCGCTTCCGTCGTCAGATTCCTCAGAAGCCGAGTTCTTTTCAAGCGTTTGCTGCTCTTTCTCTGCGTTTCCCTCAGCTGCATGTTCGCCAAGCATTAGGTCTTCGTCAGTGATGGAGTTCAATGCCTCTCTGAACTCTGCGAACTGCTCTGCAGGAATCCTAGTGCCTGCTTTTGTGAAACCAGTGTAGCGGTCGCTCTTGACAAACTCTCGTATCGTCACGCCAACCTTTCCGCCGTAGTCGTCGACGCGTATCACAATGTCGGTCTCAGCGTTCTTAGGAATCCTTTTAATGTCTTTTTCCATCAAATCCACACTTCTTTCCTCTATTTAAATCTTTGCGAAGCCCTGGCAGTCAACGTGCCAATCGGAGGTTTTGCTTGGAGTTAGTTCACATCCGCGGCAGTTGCTAACCAAAAAAATTTTATAGCGCGCTCCACTTGAGAGGTCATGCCAAAATTGAGCAGCGTGTTTCTCAACCCCATAAAAGCGAAGCACCACCCTTTTGAAATCCTCGTTCTTGTGTTCATTTACACCATCCTCTCTTCGCTGTTTGCAGTTTGGCTGTTCCCAACACAAGCATCAATCGCAAGCGTTTTCCTCGCAATCATCTCCGCGCTTTACTTTGTCAACGGACTTTTTCTTTTGGAAGAGCACAAAGAGAGATTTTTCAATCGCGAGAAGAACTTGTTGATTGCACACTCGAAAGTTGCGGTGGTTTTGCTATTGCTATTTTTCGGTTTTCTGCTCGCTTTTACTTTCCTTGGTTTAGCGCTCCCTCAAACCCTGGCTGACAAGGTTTTCTCATTGCAAGCCAACACGATAAACGAGATAAAATCTTTGACTGGGAACGCAACAAACCTTGGAACATTTGGACTGATATTTACGAACAATTTGCGTGTGATGTTTCTCTCAGTTTTGCTAGCTATGTTTTACGGCGCTGGGGCGATTTTCATACTAGCGTGGAACGCTAGCGTGATGGGTTTTGTGATTGCAGACATCGCGAAAAATCAGCTCGGCATCGTGGCGCTGCCGCACGCGTTCTTCAAATTCCTTCTCCACGGAATCCCAGAGATTCTTGGATATGTCGGTGCCGCTCTCGCCGGGGGCATGATTTATGTTGCAATACTTGAGCGCGATTTGTTGAGTGATTCGCGCAAAATTCTCACAGACATCTTCGTCGTGCTTGCAATTTCGCTCGCTCTTCTCACCCTTGGCGCTTTTATCGAATCATTCATCTCTCCATTTGTTTAATCTCTCTTTCGCGTTTATTC
Organism: Candidatus Pacearchaeota archaeon; assembly: GCA_003694055.1. GTDB lineage: Archaea > Nanobdellota > Nanobdellia > Pacearchaeales > GW2011-AR1 > UBA73. The sequence goes on from RFLC01000237.1 coordinate 3,463, forward strand.
CGTCTAGAAACCCTCTATATAACCCACATCTCATAAGTAAAAACAAGCGCAGTTTTTCCCACTCAATTCTTTGCCTCTGTCAAACAACACGCCGAAGAGTTTTTTGATTAAGCGCTGAGCAAATTAAGATGATCATTGCCGGAAAAGCTCTCGCACCATCACTGCATGCTGCGCAAACCAAATCTAACTCAAACCAACTAGGTTGAAATATTTGAGATAGCACAATAGCATGAGAGAAGAGGGGCGTGTCTAACAATTACCACAAAAACCCTCCATTTACTCTTATCAACAACTTAATCTGGTAAGCTAACACCCTCGCCGCGACTCTCGTCTCGATCGCTCTTGTGTTTCTAGCTTTAACTC
>RFLC01000238.1 GCA_003694055.1 Candidatus Pacearchaeota archaeon
CATTGGTTTAAGAAAACTCTTGCTGCGCGATAATCTTGCCCTTGAAGACTTGCCTTCCAATCAATCCCAATACCTTAAACCCAATGGCACTCCCCCTTTTGTTACTCTTTTGCAAGAAGTTTCCAAAATAAAAGGCATTCAAAAAATCAGATTTCTTACCTCCAACCCCTGGGACTTTCATGATGAACTTATTACCGAAATTGCCCGCAACCCCAAAATCGATCGTTTTATTCATCTTCCTGTTCAATCAGGTAGCAATCGTATTCTTAAACTCATGAATCGCGGTTACACCAGAGAAGATTATCTTCAACTGGTGACCAAACTTCGCACCGCTGTCCCCAATGTGACTTTAGGCACTGATATCATTGTTGGTTTTCCCACCGAAACAGAAGCAGACTTTCAAGCTACAGTTGACCTTGCCAAGCAAGTTAACTGGCAAGTTGCTTTCATCGCCCGCTACTCTCCCCGACCAGGCACTGTCAGCGCCAAACTCTACCAAGACGATGTTTCTCCTCAAGAAAAAAAACGCCGCTGGCAAATTCTTGACACTTTGATTAATAAAAGCAATCTAGATAATCGCCCTATCATTAAGTAGAAATCTATGTCTCTCAAAAAGATAGTTCTCATCTCTGGCCCAACCGCTACCGGCAAAACCAAGCTAGCGGTCAAACTTACCAAAATCTTTCCTGCTTTACTCATCTCTGCTGACTCTCGCCAAGTCTATCAAGGCATGGATATAGTTACCGGCAAAGATCACCCTCCTCAAATTAAACTTGCTTGCCTAGATATTCTCAAGCCAGACGAAAAAATCTCTGTCGCTCTTTGGCGCCAGTGCGCCCTGAAAGCTATTGCCTCTGCTTATTCTCAAAACCAACTACCTATTATTGTTGGCGGAACAAACTTTTATTTAAAGTCCCTTACTTCTAATATAGAAACAATCACCATTCCCCCCAACCTATCTCTTCGCCGCATCCTTTCCGCCAAAACTGCTGTCGAACTCCAAGCTATTCTTAACAAACTTAATCCAACCAAACTTAAACGCATGAATAACTCTGATCGCCACAATCCCCGCCGCCTCATTCGAGCTATTGAAGTTGCTACTTATTATCAGACTCATTCTTCTCCTCCCCCATCC
>RFLC01000239.1 GCA_003694055.1 Candidatus Pacearchaeota archaeon
CTCCTCTTTCGTTTTCCATCAGCAACACCCCTCGCTCTCTTGCTTTCCCAACTCAACAGCATGTTTTGTTATTTCCATACTGCAACTCCTGTGTTCCTTGCACCAAGCCTCGCACTTCTCCGCCAAGTCGCGAGTTTCGTAATGGAAGCCGCACTCCTCGCACTGCCACAATTCTCTCCCGTCTATTTCTTGTTTTTTTACCATCTAGCGCATTTACCCTTTGAGCAATAATTCTTAACATGCCTTTCCATGAGTTTGGCAAGCGGCTTTATTGTTCGCTCGTTGAGTTTGTAAACCCTTTCCTTCCCATTTTTCTTGACAAAAACAAAACCGCAGTCAAGCAGGCGGCGCAACCCGTGCGAGACGGTTGTTTGATGCACGCCAAGTTCTCTGGTGAGCTGCATGACATTTTTAGGACCTGTGCTTAAAGCTTGGATAATGGCTAGCCTTGTTTTGTTTCTTAAAGTCGTGAGAAACCTGTCGTAAGCGTCCCGCATTGCTTTTGAATTCTTGAGAATGTTCTTACCCATTTGCTTTCTAGTAAAGCAGGGTTTTTAAATTTTATGGTTATTTTTAACATATGTGATTTTTGCCATATTTTATAATTGCGCTTGCCAAATTGGTTTGGGATTTAGGTTGGCTAGGCGATTTTGAAGTAGCTTAAAATGAAAACCGCAACTGCTAGAATGGTAATGAGCGCGTATGCTAACCTGCTCCATGCCAGGACTTTTGCTCCGTCGAATGGATGCACTGGAATCATGTTGAATACTGCTAGAAGCGAGTTAATCACTAGCCCTAGGTGTGAGATTCCAGCTAAGAAGTTGTGCAATGGCAAGCGCGCTAGCAAGAAAAATGCTATTGCGAGGAATAAGTTTGTCAGAGGACCTGCGAGCGCAATCTTTCCGTTCTTCTCTCTTGTCACTCTTCCTGAAATCATCACTGCGCCGGGCGCTGCAATTATAAAACCGAAGAGCGAGAAAAATAATGCGAGCCAGAGAGATGGGTAGAACGCTCTGAACTCTGCCCAAAGCCCATAGCGTTGCGCCACAAACTTGTGCATCAACTCATGCGCGATGAATGCCAAACCTGCGCTGAGAAACGAGGCAAGAAAAATGAAGAACACGCCAGGGCTGAGCGTGAAAAGAAAGTTAATCCCTCCTGAGAGGAGGATTGCAAATGCTAGTGAGAGGAGAAGTGAAGCGTTCAGCAAATCCCTTTTTTCAATCTCTGAGAATCTCATCTTATCTCTATGCCTGCTTTTTTGTTTTTCACTAGTTCTAAAGCTTGCGCTAGTCTGACGTGCGAGTTGGAGTAAAGGGTGATGATTGCGTCTCGCTTTTTTACTTTCGAATTTACTTTTTTGTGCAGGCACACTCCTGCACCTTTGTCAAACGGGCTGCCGAGCACTCGCGCGAGGTGGTTGATTGCTTTATTGTCAATGTGCGCAACTCTCCCTGGCGATTTCGCGCGAACAACATGCTTGAACCTTCCGAGGATGTACCTTCTTTTTTGTTTGCCTTGCTCTGCAACAATCTCTTCGAATTTTTGCAGCGCTTTTTTGGAATTGAGGATGTCGTGTGCGAGTTTTTTGCCTTGCCCCTTTTTTGCTTTTCCTGCCAGTTCAAGCAGTTCGCCGGCAAGCATCACAGCTTTCTCCTCGAGGTCTTTCGGCGGTTGCTCTCTGCGCAAGACTTTCATGACATCTCTCATCTCTAGCATTGGTCCCACTCCGTTGCCGATGGGTGCAGAGCCGTTAGTGAGCACAACCCGCACCTTGATTTTTAGCATTTTGCATAGCTTCTCAAATTTTTTCTTCAACTCTTTCGCCTCGTGAAAACTTACTTTTGCGCCGCGCCCGTATGGGATGTCTATCACAACGTGGTTGCTTCCGGCAGCAAGTTTCTTGGAAAGGATTGAGGCAAGAAGCTGCGGCTCTGGGTCGAGGTTTAGCAGTCTTTCTATTTTGATTATTTTGTCGTCGGCAGGGGAGAGGCTTAGCGAGCCGCCCCAAGCTAGGCACGCGTTTGTTTTCTCAACCACGCGTTTCATTTGCTCAACGCTTAACGAGACGTTCGCAATTGTTTCGACAACGTCTGCAGTGCCTGCCGCGCTTGTGATTGCTCTTGATGATGTCTTCGGAATTTTCAAACCTGCAGCAGCGCAGATTGATACAACAATGGGTGTTGTTCGGTTCCCTGCCACGCCGCCGATTGAGTGCTTATCGCAAACCACTTTGTCTTTCCATTGTATCTTCTCGCCAACATCAGCCATTGCACGCGTTAAGTTTGCAACCTCATCAAAACTCATGCCATGCATGTAAACAGCTGAGATGAAGTACGCGACTTCTGCTTCTGTCAAAGAGTTGTCAGTTATCTCTTCTATGATTTTGTAAATCTCCTTCTTGCTAAGCTTTTTCCCGTCGAGCTTTTTCAGTATTAGCTCTGAGCTTTCTGGCACTGATGTTTGCTTAACGAAGAACAACTCTCCGGGCTTGGGTTTGAAAAAGTCTGCTGCTGATTGGGATAGCGATAGCTCGCCGCGTTTTAAGAGTTTTTCGACGTAGTTCACAGGCATGCGCGCGCTTAAGTTTTTGTTGCGAATCAGCACCCGCTCTCCCTCACGAACTCCGAGTTTTTTCTCAGCTTCTATTGGGAGAAATACAACCGGACTGCCGCTCTCAATTTTTATGGGTTTGTAAACTACTCTCATAGAAAAAAAAGAAAAAGATATATTTTAAACTTTATTGAAGCTACTCCTCTGCGGTTGAGCTAAGCCCGTCAAAAACTGCTTCGTCAAACTCGTCAAGGTCAAAGTCATCCATGTTAGTTGTGGTTTCACCCGCAGTTGTTTGCTCTACAACCACCTCTTTTTCCATAAAAACCATTTTACACTTTAGTTTATAAATGTTTCTTTTGTTAAAATTTCTATTTCGCTGGAATTTTCATATTCATATTTTTCTCGACGGAATTTTGCGCTTTCACATCAAACCTTGATAGATGTGGGTTTTGTGTGTATATACATATGTATATACATAAAATTGCAAATAAATCAATTTTGAATCTTGCAAATCAGATTTTTCTGTTTGCTGCGAAAGCAACACGGACAAGGTTAAATGGTTGAAAAACTCCTTGAGAGATTGCTTAAGTTTTTCAGGCGCGCGAGCGCTTAAAGCACGTGGCGCGCAGCTAAAGCAAACATTTTTGCGCAGAAAAAAGGCAGCATAAAACGCATGCTTTAGCACGGGACAATTCACTGCATAACAAACTTGTTTGCAGTGTTCGGCGCGAACTTAAACAGGCCCTGAGCTCAAAGGAGGAACATCTTTGTTCTTATCTTCTGGCAGTCCTGGAGAGTAGTCCTCGTCGAGCTCTTTAAGCACGCGCTCTTCAATATCCTCACTCTCTTCGTTTTGGTTTGCGCTTTCTGCACCTGACTCTTGCTGTCCAGCGGATGTTGAGGAACCTTGCCCTAACTCAACTCCCCTCTCTCCTGCTTTTTCAATGCTTGCAACCATCTCACTGATTTTCCTCGCGACATCTGCGTTTACTGAAATGCTGTCAATGCCAAGCCTGACAAGCTTGCGCGCCATGTCTTCTCTGCTTCCCGCTTGCCCGCAGATGCTTGTTTTAACGTTGTGCGCTTTGCACACC
>RFLC01000240.1 GCA_003694055.1 Candidatus Pacearchaeota archaeon
ATTTTATATAAGTTATTTTTGAGTGTTATTTTTAAATGCTACTTCCATGTGCCCTTTTCTACTTGCGTTGTCCTAAGCCCTGCTTTTCCAAAAGCTTTTACAGTGCTCCAAAAGCTTTTACAGTGCTGTTCAGCTGTTAGCAATTCCAGGTTGTTCTTTGTTATTCCATTTCTAGATTTTCCAGAGGAAATAAAGGTCTAGGAGCTTTGGTTAAAAGTTCGCTTTTGGCGTTTTTTTCTTTAAAGTAATGACGTTTCCATGCGAAATATAGGTTGGAGCACCAATAAGTTTATAATGTGTGCGGGTTTAGAGCGTGAGGAGGGTGTGATGGACAAGCTAGATAAGATTTTTGATTCTTATGTTGCGAATAGTTTGTTCAAGAATAAGCTTGTTTTGCAGGCAAGTTATTCGCCGGAAAGTATTTTGCACAGGTCAGAGCAGATTGAGGCAATTGCGTCAATACTTGCGCCGATGTTGAGGGGCGAGAAGGCAAGCAATTTGTTTCTTTATGGCAAAACCGGCACTGGCAAAACACTGACAGCAAGGTTTGTTGCGCAAAAGATGGAGCAGAAAACCGAGGAAGTGGGGCTGACAAAACTTAGGTTTTTGTATGTGAACTGCAAGTCAAAAAAAGTTTCTGATACTGAGTATAGGATAATTGCAGAGTTAATTAACTTGTACGGCGGCAGCGTGCCGGCGACAGGTTTGCCGACAGATGTTGTTTACTCTCGCTTTGTTGAGATGATTGACAAGGAAAGGCAGATTGTTGTGCTGATTCTCGACGAGATTGACCAGGCAGTTAAGAAGATTTCAGACAATTTCATTTACACGCTAACGCGAATGAATGCTGAGTTGAGCAATGCCCAAGTTAGTTTGATTGGGATTAGCAACAGCTTGACTTTCATGGACAACCTTGACCCGAGGGTTAGGAGTTCGCTTGGCGAGGAGGAGATTATTTTTCCGCCTTACAATGCTTTGCAGTTAAGGGATATTTTGCGCGAGAGGGCAAAGGAAGCATTTGTTGAGGGTGTGCTTGAAGAGGGCGTGATTGAGAAGTGTGCTGCTTACGCGGCGCGCGAGCACGGGGATGCGCGCAGGGCGTTGGATTTGTTGCGAGTAGCTGGCGAGATTGCTGTTCGCGAGGGTTCTGGCAAGGTCAAACTTGCGCACATTGATTTGGCTAATCAAAAAATTGAGCGTGACAAGATGATTGGAATTATCGAGAGCGAGCCAACGCAGTTCAAGCTTGTGCTTTATGCAATTGTTCTTCTCGACGAGAAAAATGCCAATGGGACGATTTTCACAGGAGATGTGTATTCGCTTTACCAAGAGCTTTGCCTTAAGTCGCGGAACGAGCAGCTAACTCAACGCAGAGTGTCGGACATTTTGGCAGAGTTTGACATGCTTGGCATAATCAATGCAAGGGTTGTTAGCAAAGGCAGGCACGGGCGCATGCGAGAAATTAGGTTGATGCTTACGCCTGAAATCAAGGAAAAGGCAAGGGTAATACTCGAAGACTCTCTTGGGCTGAAAAATGAATAAAGAGGTGTTGGATTTGTTGCGCGAGAGGAAGCTTTTGCTAGCGAAAGAGGTTTTTGATTTAGTAAGCTCGATTGAGAGCAAAGAGGTTGCGCGGGCTTTTCTCGACGAGCTTGAGAAGCTTTACAAGGGAAAGATGATAACGAAAACGATGTTGACTAAAAACTGGCATTTTGTTAAGAGTTTTGCGCAAAAGTTGCCAGGTCAGGACAAAACTTATGTTGAGAAAGTGTTTGTTAAGCTTGGCGTGAGTTTGGAGATTGGGAAAGAAAAAGAGATTGTTTCTTCGTCAGGTGTGGGCGGGGACAAAACGCACGGGCAGGTTGGCAAGTGGCTAGGGGAGAAAGAGCGCGAGAGCAAACGATTTGTTAGCTCGGCAGTTCATGAGAAAAGTTCGGGCGAGAGTGCGAGCGCAGGAGGATTTGGAAGCAAGGGCATTGAGGTTGGTTACACTGGGAAGGATTTTGATGTTGGCGCAAGAGCGAGCATGAAAGAGCACTCGATAACTTACAAGGTTTTTTATGCAAACACAACTCCTGAAAAAAAGCTTGAGGTTGGGGATTTTGTGAAGAACTTTCGCGCGAGGTTTATGCAGTTGAGGAAGATTCTTGCGCAGAGAAGGGAGCTGCAAGCAAACCTTGTTTCTATGAATAAAATTTCTTCGCAACGCGAGAGTTTTAGTTTGATTGGAATTGTGAGTGAGAAGCACACGACGAAGAACAAAAATATTTTGTTGCGCTTGGAGGATTTGACAGGTCAGGTGCGCGCGGTCGTGCGGCAGGGCAGCGAGGCGTTTAAGGTTGCCGAGGAAGTTCAGTTGGATGATGTGATTGGCTTAAAAGTTAGCGGGAATCGGGAGATGGTTTTTGTGCAAGAGATTTACTTTCCTGATGCAAGGCTGATTGATAGGACTCGCTTTTCTCGCGATGTTTGGGTTGCGTTTGTTTCTGATGTGCACTGCGGCAGCGACAGGCATTTGAAGAAGAGCTTTAACAGGTTTCTTGAATGGTTGAACAGCGAGGATGAGATTGCGCAAAAGATTGAGTTTATGTTTTTTGTTGGCGACAATGTTGACGGGGTTGGGATTTTTCCGTCGCAAGAGGAGCTGCTTGAGCTGAAAAGCATGCGCGAGCAGTATCAGCTTTTGGCAAGTTATTTGAAACGCGTGCCGAAGCGGGTGACCATGTTTATGTGCCCTGGCCAGCACGATGCTGTGAGGGTTGCAGAGCCGCAGCCGTTGATAAGCAAGAAGTATGCGCCAGAGCTTTATGAGATAGACAACCTTGTGCTTGTTACCAACCCGACGTTAGTTAAGTTGTGCGAGCGAGAGAAAGAGTTTAAGGTGCTGATGTATCACGGGGCAAGCATACATAGCTTTATTAATCAGATAAAGGAGTTGAGGGAGATGAAAGCGCACCGCTGTCCTGCGAAGGCAGTTGTGCACATGCTCAAGCGCCGCCATCTTTCTCCAACGCACTCAGAGTCTGTTTACATACCCAACCCTGATGTTGACCCGCTTGTTATCGACGAAGTGCCAGATGTGCTTTGCACAGGCGAGGTGCACAGGTTGGACATTGAGCGTTACAACGGAGTGCTTATCATAACAGGAAGTTGCTGGCAGGCGCAGACACCTTTTGAAGAAAAGGTTGGCAATATTCCAGACCCTGCGAAAGTTCCGCTCTTGAACTTGCGCACTGGGCAGTTGAAGATTTATGATTTTGGCGACGAGAGTGAGGTGGGGAGAGAATGGTGAAGGTTGATAAGTATTTTGCGAATTTGCAGAAGCAGGTTAAGGAGAACTATAAAGTTGCAGGGCTAGCTCGAGCGAAAGGGCTTGATCCTGCGAGCTCGGTTGAGGTGCCGCTTGCAACTTCGCTTGCAGAAAAGGCTGTGGGGCTGGTCTCGACAATTGTGCCTCAGCTTGATGGCAAGCCGATTGTGAAAAGGATTTTGGAGCTGGAAAAGGAGTTCTCGCCTCTTGACCCTGCAGTTGCTCTGACGATTGCTGAGGAAATTGCAAAGGAAAAGTTCTGCAAGTTCTCGTCGCTAAAAGAAGGCATTGAAGCTGGGGCGCGGGTTGCAATTGCTTACCTCACTTTGGGCGTGGTATCGTCGCCGATTGAGGGATTTATTTATTTGGAGTTTTTCAAGACTCGTGAGGGCAAGGAGTATTTTGCGCCGTTTTATGCTGGACCGATTCGTTCTGCTGGAGGAACAGAAGCGGCGTTTTCAGTCGTCATACTTGATCACTTGCGCGAGGTTTTTGGGTTTGCGAAGTATGATCCGACAGAAGCAGAGGTTAAGAGAGCGGTGCATGAAAGTTACATGTATCACGAGCGCGTGACCAATCTGCAGTATCTGCCTAGCGAGGAGGAAATTGAGTTTCTCGCAAGTCACTTGCCTGTGCAGGTTTCAGGGGATCCGAGTGAAAAGATTGAGGTTTTCAATTACAAAGATTTGCCGCGCGTGCCGACGAATTGCATTCGCTCAGGGTTTGCGCTTGTTTTGAACGAAGGGCTTGCGCAAAAAGCCCCGAAGATTTTGAAGAGGATAAAGCACTTGAGAAAGCAAGGGTTTAAGTTGAGCGACTGGGATTTTTTGGAAGAGTTTGTTGAGTTACAGGGGAAGATAAAAGCAAAGTCAAAGAGCGGTTCTGCAAAGGGCGCGGTTTACATAAAAGATATTGTTGCTGGCAGACCGGTTTTTGCTCATCCATCTCGTTCAGGCGGTTTTCGTTTACGTTATGGCAGGTGCAGGAACACTGGCTACTCTTGCTTGGCTGTCCATCCTGCCACGATGAAAGTGTGCAATGACTTTATTGCGATTGGCACGCAGTTGAAAATTGAGAAGCCGACAAAGGGCTGCACTGTAGCGTCGTGCACGACAATCGACGCGCCAATTGTGAAGCTTACCGACGGAAGCGTTGTTAAGGTCTCTTCTTTTGAGCAAGCTGCTGAACTTGAGAAAGAGGTTGCTGAGATAATCTATCTCGGTGATTTGCTTGTTCCTTACGGAGACTTTGCAAACCGAAACCATGCGCTTTGTCCTCCTGCTTATGTTGAACAATACTGGCTTGTTGAGTTGAAGAAAAAACTTAGCGAGATTGGCGAGAGAGAGTTGTTGAGAGAGGTTGAGGAAAGACAGGAAGGGTTTTTGCATCCTAGTTTGGAGCGCGCGAAGGAGATTTCTGCTAAGTACGGAGTTGCGTTGCATCCTGACTTTGTTTTTTATTGGCGCGAGATAAATGCTGAGGAGTTGTTTGCTTTGGTTGATTGGCTTGCGAATGTTGAGAGGCATGGCGAGAAGTTTGTTTTGCCTTACTCCCGTCTTGAGCGAGAGAGGTTTGCGCGAGCGAAGCGAGCGCTTGAGCTTATTGGGTGTCCGCACAAAGTGTTTCTCGACGGAGTGATTCTTGAGCGCGAGGTTGGAGAGGCGCTTTTGCTTAACCTTGGCATTGAGGTTGGTTGCACTGGGAAGGATTTTGAAGAGAGCTTTACAGAGCTGAGCAAGAGGTTGAAGGAGCTGAAGTTGGAGCTTTGCAAGGCAGTGAGTGAAGAGGAGCGCGAGGAGTTGTCTGCGCTTGAGTTTGTTAAACGTTTGGCTAGGTATGAGGTGAGGGATAAATCAGGAACGTTTATCGGGGCAAGAATGGGCAGGCCGGAGAAAGCTAAGCTCAGGAAGTTGACTGGCAGTCCGCATGTGCTCTTTCCAGTTGGTGAGCAGGGAGGAAGGTTGCGTTCTGTGCAATCAGCTGTTGAGGTTGGAAAAGTGAGAGCAGAGTTTGTTAACTTTTATTGCAACAAATGCCATCGCGAGAGCGTTTATCCGAGGTGCGAGGTTTGCGGCGGGACTTGCGAGAAGATGCTTTCATGCCCGATTTGCAAAACTAAGTCAAGCGGGAAGTGCGAGAAGCACAATCTTGGCGTGCCGTATGCAGAGTATGATGTTGACATCAGGAAGTATTTTGACAGCGCGCGCAAGCTGCTCGGACTGAACTCTGATGAGGTGCCTCTTGTCAAGGGCATTCGGGGAACGAGCAACAAAGAGCACTATTGCGAGCATCTTGCTAAAGGTTTGTTGCGCGCCCGGCAGAACTTGAATGTGAATAAAGACGGAACGATTCGTTATGACATTAGCGAGATGCCGATAACACATTTCAAACCGAAAGAGATTGGAACGAGTGTGGAGAGGTTGCGCGAGTTAGGGTATGAGCTTGATGTCAACGGAAAAAAGCTTGTTAGCGAGGAGCAGGTTGTTGAGATATTCCCGCATGACATTATCTTGCCTGCCAGTCCTGCAAGCAGGGATGAACGCGCTGACGAGGTGTTCTTGCGCATAGCTGCGTTTGTTGATGACGAACTTGAGAAGCTTTATTCTTTACCAAGGTTCTTTAATGCGAAGAGGAGAGAGGATTTGATTGGGCATCTGACAGCTTGCATTGCTCCGCACAATTGCGCGGCAGTTGTTGGCCGCATTATTGGGTTTTCAAAGGTGCAGGCGTTGCTGGCGAGCCCGTACATGCACGCGGCAATGAGGCGCGACTGCGACGGGGATGAGGCGGCAGTGATGCTTCTCATGGATATGCTTTTGAACTTTTCTCGCGCTTATTTGCCGGCGCATCGCGGAGGAACGCAGGACGCTCCTCTTGTTTTGAACTCGCACATCAGGGCAGGGGAAGTGGATGATATGATTTTTGATTTAGATGTTTCGCGCGAAATTCCGTTGGAGCTTTACGAGGCAGCGAGCGAAGGGAAAAGTCCGTTTGATGTTAAGATGGAATCAGTTAAGTCGCGTTTGGGCAAGGGCAGCGAGGCAGAATTTGCAAGGCTTTGGTTTTCTTACGATACAGATGACATAAACCTTGGCGCGCAGTGCTCTAGTTACAAGACGCTTGCAACGATGCAGGACAAAGTTGAGGCGCAAATGAAGCTTTGCGAACGCATCCGCGCAGTTGACACGAGCGATGTTGCGAGGTTGGTTATTGAGAGGCACTTTTTGCGCGATATCAGAGGGAATTTGAGGAAGTTTTCAATGCAGGCGTTTAGGTGCGTTAACTGCAATGAGAAGTATCGCAGGCCGCCGCTGTCAGGGAAGTGCACTCGTTGCGGAGGGAAAATCATCTTTACAATTTCCGAGGGGAGCATAATGAAATATGTTTTTTCTGCGATGGAGCTTGCGAGGAAATACAATGTTAGCGAGTACTTGCGCGAGTCGCTTGAGTTGACAGAGATGTACATCGAGAGTATTTTTGGGAGGGAGAAAGAGAAGCAAACTGCACTTGATCAGTGGTTTTAGAAGCTCGAGCAAAACGCAGTTATGTTTAGGCGGGCAGTGGGCGCGCGGGTTCGTGGAGGTGCTGTGGGTTGGTTGCGAGAGGCTCGTTCGGGTTGGCAGTCAGCAGTGCGCGAGTTTATTGCGATGAGGGGCTTTTGGTTAGCTTTTTCGTTGTTCGGGCAAGGCGCAAAGCTTAAAACACGAAATTGTTTGATTTTTTTGCGGGGATGCCGGAGCGGTCAAACGGGAGCGGCTCAAGCCCGCTTGGCTTAGTGCCTGCGGAGGTTCGAATCCTCCTCCCCGCATTAGTTTCTGCGCGCTGGCTTGGAGGGTTTGCAAGTTAAATGGTTGTATATACACATGTATATACGCAATTCTCAGTGTAAGAATTTTTATTTTTGCGCGTTGAAAGAGTGAACTTTAAAGCGGCAGTTGAGTTTATTTTCTAAATCTGCGCGAGCTGAAAATGTAGCCGATGAACGCGATGTTTAGGATTAGCGCGCCAACTGCTTCTATTGCTGCAATCAATCTGTTGGTTGCGAGAGGCGCGATGTCGCCGTAACCGACCGTAGTGAAGGTTATTGTGCTGAAATACAGAGACTCTTCAAAGCTCAGCTTAATTGGTTTGCCTTTTTGCAGGAAAAGCTCGTTGTTGGAGTAGTACAAGCCAGCGAAAAGCAGGATAATCATGAGCACAAAGAAAGTGTAACTCAGGATGAACGAAACAATCTTGCGGGATTTTAGCAGTTCGTCAACCCAAGGGACTAGACCGATTGAGTAAACCAACACAAACACGATTGCCACGACGACAATTGCGTTCACGCTCTCTCGAACAAACAAATGCACAATTCCGAAAACGAAAATTAAGACAAGCGCTAGGAAATCTTCAAAATACACTTTTGGACTTTTTAATAGCTCGTAGATTCGCACGATAATGTATGCGAAAATCATAAAACTGCTTGCTCCTTTTGGGAAGTTCCAGTAACTCTCGCTCAGCAACGAGCCAACTAAAAATATCGCAGCAACAATTCCGAGCAATACCTCAAGGCGTTTTAAATGGCCTCTCATTTTTTGTTTAGGCATGAGCAGGTTAAATATTTTCTTGTTGTCAGATGGCTTGCGAGAGTGCGATGAGGATTACCAA
>RFLC01000241.1 GCA_003694055.1 Candidatus Pacearchaeota archaeon
ATGCCGTCCTCGTAAGGAACTTCTATCCTTTTCTTTTCGCCTGATTTTGCCAATAATTCTTGAAGCGTGTACCTGTTTGTCATATTAATTCCCTCCAATAGTCTTTACCTCTGTTTTTTGTTCTGAGTGTTCCTCGACACTCTTGCGCCCTTGAGATAGTAGGGCAACTTGTTGCTCCAAAGCTTTTATCCTGCTTTCCATTGTTGTTAGCAGGTCAAATGCCTTGGCTCTTGAAAGCAAGAGTTGAATCCCGGCAGGAAACTTGTTGCCAGCATGAATCTTGCACCATTCCTTGAATTCCTTAACCAATTCCTTGTGCATGTGGTATATGGTTATGTTGCGGAACTCATGCTGTTCAAACCTTTCCTGCGGACTCTTTTCCTCGCTTTCATTCTCCTTTTTTGTTTGTTCTGATTCCATTGAACTTGATCTTATGATGTTACCTTATGCTTTTTTCACATGAGTTATGGTTACGTTTTCAGGCTTCACGTTGAAACTGAAACTTTCTTCAAAGATGCCTTCTGCCTCGTTGCTAAACTCGTGATCTGTTGCTATGCAATCAATGCAGGTTATCTTAACTTCGTTGCCACTCGCATCAGTGTATCTGAACTCTGCATCAAACTTGATCCTTGTAGTTCCAAGGGTGACTGTGGTTGTGGTGTCTCCAACATTAGGAGTGTCAGGTTGCGTTGCAACGTTCCCGAATAGTTTAGCGATGAAGCTGGCATCATCTGTTATGATGCTCAAACTTCCCTCAAGCAAATCAAGAGGTTTTTCATCAAATATTGTGAAATTGCCAATTGTCTTGATCTGCTCAACGTCAGCGCTTGTTGATAAACTCCACTCAGTAACGTTTTGCGATTGCACTCCGTCAATCGTTATGTTTCCTTGAGTTCCAAAAAATATTGCCATTCTTGATCATCCTCCTTTGTTTATTCTGGTTCTATCCTTTTCTTTGAAACTCAATCCATTACTGGCCTTGCGAATCGGACAGTGATCTG
>RFLC01000242.1 GCA_003694055.1 Candidatus Pacearchaeota archaeon
GCCATGCTCTTCTCTGCAAGCCAATCCTCAAAACTGAAGTCAAAAGTTGTAGTGGAAAATGCGAATTTTGTCGAAGGCGAGAGCGTGAAAGTGTGGCAACTTGAGGACGAGTTTGAAGAGGCGCGCAAGATTTTTGAGATAATCGAAGAGGAGCTAGCCCGCGGAACGCCTGAAGAGGAGATTTGCGTGTTGTATCGGACTCACAAGCAGGGCAGCACGATAGCAGAGTTTCTACAAGAGAAAGGTGTTAAGCTGAATGTCGTAAGCGAGCAAAATGTGCTCAACTCGTTTGTCGTTAGGTTTGTTCTTGCTTATTTGAATCTAGCCAGATTGAACGCTCTTCACGAGAACGCAGGAAAGAGAGAGATTTCGCAAGCGCTTTGGAGAGTTGCTGAAATTGAAGACTTTCCTTACGCTGACTTGTACAAGCTCGGCGAACTTCTGAATAAAAGCGAATTTCCGTCGGTAAAGGAAGCGTTTGCGGAGTTAGAACAATCGAACTTATCTGACTTCAGCAAAACAAAGTTTAGTTTGGTTAAAGAGCTTGTCGAAAAACTTTCAAACGAAGACTCGCTAAAGCAGATTGTTTCAATGATTGTTGGGAAAGTGCTTGCACAAGGAGAAATTGGCGGGGATGAAAGGAATTGCCTGTTAGCGTTTGAGAATTTTGTCGAGGATTATTTGAGGAAATACGACGGAGAATTGAGCGCTTTTCTCAGTTATGTTGGCGCGTTGGAGAAACTTGGAATCGGATTGGAGCCTGTTGCGAGAGAGAACAAAGGCGTGAGTTTGATGTCAATGCATGCTACTAAGGGATTGGAGTTTGATGTGGTGATTGTTACAAATCTCGTCGAGGGAAGGTGCCCTATAACTCGAAACTCTTTCTCGAAACTGCTCCCACCGCATTTCTTGCCACAGATAAAAGAACGGCTTGGGGTGGGGGAAATTGAAAGAATTGAGCAAGCAGCGCAAGATATGGAGTCAAAAGCAGCAATGAACGAGGAGAGAAGATTGTTTTATGTTGCCATCACTCGCGCGAAAAAGAGACTTTACCTAACTTATGCGAGAAATTACAATAAGAAGAAGTGCGAGATTTCAAGGTTCATTAAGGAAATATCCTTGAATGAGAGGAATGGTGTGAAAGGGGAAGATTTGGAAATATTTAAGGACGAACATAGAAAAGTTGACTCCTCTTCTAAAGGCGAAAAGAATTTTGGGAGAGGGGCTAAGCTTGCTGAGGAGAGCAAGTCAGCTTTTGCTGAGGGTGGCGAGTTGGATTTGTTTTCAAGAATTTCACTCTCGCCGAGCGCGCTTTTAATTTTCGAACGCTGTGAAAAAATGTTTGAATACTACTACATTCTTCGCATGCCCGACGATAAAGCTGACTTGAAAGAAGTGAAAATTGGTCAGTTGGTTCATCTTATACTTGAGAATGGCGTGAAGAGGAACTTCCAAAATCTAGAGGAGTTTATGACATTAGCCAGAACGCTTTGTGAAGATGAAACCCTAGTGCGAGAGATTGAGCCGATGCTAAGAGTTTTTGTTGCCCGTCACAAAGGAAAATATAACGAGAAATCTTTAGTCGAGGTTTGGCTTGCTAGAAAGTTTTACGGATTGAATTTAATCGGAAAGGCAGACAGAATTGACTTTCTCGGACAAAGCTCTGACAGGGATGCCAACTCCTCGCCTAAGCTAGCTCCAATTTCAATAGTCGACTACAAAACCTCTGCCTCGCAAACTGCGCTTGATAAAGCATATTTTCAGTTGGGCTATTATGCTCTTGCCTGCGCTAGATACGGACGGGCTAAAGAGTTGGTCTTAGAACATCTGCGCGGCAAGCAGATTTTGCTAAGTGTTGACAATTCCGGAAATGCTTTTGACTTAGAGAAAAGGGAAGTTAAGTTCAATATATTTGATGTGCAAAAGAGAATAATTGAGCTTGCCACTGCTGTCAAGGATAGAGTGAAAAATGGATTTGCATTCTGTCCGCGAGAGAAAAAGTGCGAGTTTTGTCGTCGATTAAAGGGAAAACCATGAGCTGCTGCTCCAGCACTAGCCCTTGCAACTAACGCATCGTTAAGCGCGCTTTATCTATCCCCTTAGCATATTGAATCAAGTTAATGCAAGTATGTGAACTCAGAAACTTATGCCGATTCGGTGGTTAGCTAACCCAAATACCTCAATTTGCCCGGGCGCGGTTCGTAAATCAATCCGTCTTCAAGCAGTCGTTTTATCTCTCGGTTAATAACCTCTGGATGCTCTTTTAAATCCAAAATTATTTTGTCTATATCTATCCCGCCGTCTTTTTCACTCTCCTTAACTGCAACTAGAATTTTGTCTCTTAGCCCGTCAATCTCAGCTGCATTGTTCCAGTTTGCCTCATTCAAGTCAACCTCATACTTACGCACTAGCAAGAACTCGGGGTCGCGTTTTTTTATTATCTCGGGAGTTATGTAAAGCTCATTGTTCCACATTCTTAGAAGTCCAATCACTACAACTGTATCACCTTGCTCAAACTTCTCTATTTTTTCCACGTCATCTCCAAACACCTTAACCCGGATTTGTCCGCTTGCATCATCCAAAGTAAGCGAACCGAATTTTCTCTCTCCTTCCTGCACGAATTTCTCGACGACATTCCCGATAACATTCACGCGCATTACTTCCTTGCCATTAATCTCGACAAACTTTAACCTGTCTGCATCAAAAACAGGCTTGCCAGTTATTATGTTACCAATTCTAAACCTGTAAGCGACAAATCTTTTCACATCCTTGTTGAACATGCTGTCCATCTTCTCCAGACGCAAAGCTTGCTTTTAAGTTTTTGTTTAGCAAAGTAGATTAATTGAGTCTGCACTGGTTTGTTTCATTGCTTCGCACAAGCGCGGTCAGAGCTTGCAAGTTGCGCTGTCACTATATTGCCGCGCGCTACACTTGAAAACCTGCATAGTTAAATCGGAAGATTTAGCAAGGTTAGGCGAAGAGAGTTTTTATGCATGCCTTTTTTTAGTAACTTGCGTGAGAGGCAAAGTGAGCGAGTAAGGACTTGCGCATTTCAGGAGGGAGAACAGAAAGATTTATAAAGCGTTAACATCTGTTAATAAAATGTATTGTTTGCCGCAAGAGATTGAGGTGTGGTATATCATACCTGCAGTTAGGAGTGAGATTGCTAGGTGCTTGATTTCTGATTACAAGTTGTCTTACGACAGGGTTGCTAAGATACTAGGTGTTAGCAAGGCAGCTGTTTCTCAGTACATCAAAGGCAAACGTGCAGCTAAGATTAAGCTTCCAAAAGAATTAAGGCCAAAGTTGATGAGGTCTTGCAAGATGATGATAAAAAATAAAACCACTTCTACGGAAGAAATAATTAGAGTGATAGATTATATCCGTTCCAAACGCCTGCCATGTGTGGTGTGCGAGAAGCTGCGCGAGGGTTTGCCTGAAAACTGCCGCGAACTTAGATTTAATGGGAAAAATTATGCGTAAGGTTATTTGCGCAAGTTGAATTAAACTTGACATTCCCGGCCCCAAGTGCGGGTTTCTGTAAGCAGCGTTGTGCGCGCGCTTCCTCGAGCACGCATTAATTTCTTTGACAACTCAAGCATTTTTGCCGACGACAAATTTTTTACGTCGTGCTAGGTATAAAGCACGTTCGTTCCCCGCCGAGCGCGGCGCGCAAACACGGCGCGCCACTCAAACCGCAACATCGAGATGCCTTTTTAGAACAACCTAGCGCACTTTATTCCAGC
>RFLC01000243.1 GCA_003694055.1 Candidatus Pacearchaeota archaeon
ATTGGGTTTTCGGCGGGCTGCGGTTTATCTCGTCGGCAATCACAAAGTTTGCAAAAATTGGTCCTTTAACAACCTCAAAACCCTTCCGAGGGTTGTAAGTTGTCAGGCCAATTATGTCAGTCGGTAGGAGGTCAACAGTAAACTGGATTCTCTTCACGCTCGCGCCAGTAGCGCGCGCAAAAGCTCTGATGAGCAAAGTTTTCGCTATTCCCGGAACACCTTCAAGCAAGACGTGGCCGTTGCAAAGAATGGCGCGCACCATCGCCTCGACAACATCGCGATGCCCGAAGAAAACCTTCTCCACCTCTGCTCTAACTTTTTCAAGCTCTTGCGAAACTCTCTTTGCCTCTTTTTCACTCAACTTCTGAGAAGCATCCATTTCTTTGATAGGTGTTTGAGTTATTAAAAGGTTTTGCAAACAATCCTAACGCATTTTGCGCATTGCTAACTATATAAACCTTCGCTCACGCCGATAGAGTTTTGCTCTGCGCAACTAAATTGCATGTCTGAACGTATATACAAATGTATATACATCTTAACCCCTAGCAAAAAGGCGCGCGAGCGTCAAAGCGAGCGCGCCGTTCTATTCTTGACTTGGATTAACTGCTTTCAAACTCTGATTGAAGCAAACACCCATTGCACGACGCTCTGCTCTTTAGCACACACACTTCTCACACAACCTTGAAAACCTGCAACTCACAAACTATAAAAATGAAAAACCCCTAAAATTGAAATGGCAGATTTGTCAAAGTTCTTCCGTCCTAGGTCAGTGGCAGTTGTCGGCGCTTCCACAAACCCTCGCAAAATCGGGCATGTGCTTTTGAAAAATATCGTCGAGAGCGGATTTAAGGGAAAGGTAATCCCTGTCCATCCTTATGCAAAAGAGATTTTAGGATTGAAAGTTGAGCGCTCGCTTGCCAAATTGAAAGGCAAGGTTGAGCTTGCGGTGATTGTTGTGCCGGCTGGCGAGGTGATGCAGGTCCTTAAAGACGGAGCAAGAGCCGGAGTCAAGAACTATCTAATCA
>RFLC01000244.1 GCA_003694055.1 Candidatus Pacearchaeota archaeon
ATCCTCTCGTGCTTCCGAATTCGCCAACATAATTAACCTTAGGTCCGCAATCCCCTAGAGCCATGCATAATTGAGCTCTCTTTAACTGGGTTTCAGCTTGTAAGCACTCACAATTTTTAACGCATTTCCAATTGCTGTCAAGCAATCCTTTCTCGTAAGTAACTGGGCAGACTGCATTTGCCTGAGCGCAGAATGCCCCTGCTTCGTTTGTCGTGCCAGGAGGCAAGCCTAATGGATTTGGATTTATATTGGGAGCGGTTGCAGGCCTGCCTTCTGCTCTTGGAGCAGTTCCAACATTGAGCTTTCTAGTCTGCCAGAACTTCAATCCAGGAGGAGTTTTTGGAACACAAGCTCCAATCTCTCTCCTTCCAGAGCCTATTTCCTGAGCAACTTGCCTTGCAGTCCCTAAAGAGCCTTGCCCAAGACCTTGATTAACTTGGTTTATTTGCTGTCCTGCATTTGTCAAAGAATTCTGGTCCAAGCCAGTTCCAGAAGCTAATCCTCCCATTAAAACATATTCTATTCCAGGTAGCCAAACGCAATCTCGCTGATCAGTGTTCTCGCAGTCTGCCCTGTTAAAAATAGAAGTGCAATCCTGCCACCTATTAACTCTGCATGCAGCTTCTGAAAATCCTCCTTTGTCAGTTTCAATGCATTCTTCCTGCCTGAATTCTGCGCACGGCTCAACAATAACCTTGCCTTGCGAGCAGAGGTATCTGTAAAACTTACTGCCAACAGGAGTCTTTTGAGTGTTGAAGAACGGCTTTCCTATTGCTGAAAAAACATTGTTTTTCCCTTTTGTGCTAAACAAACCCTGACTGAGAGAAGTTCCTTGAGATATAAAACCATTGTAATTGTTTAAAGCTTGATTGAAAGTGTTCACAAAAACCTGCTGTCTGTTTTCAACAAAAGTGAAATCTCTATCAGTGTCAAAACCGCACCAGCTTTCTCCGTGTATTCTCTCTTTTCCCCCTGTCAAATCTGATGCAGGGCAGTTCAAGCTCGCGCAGATATTGCCTCCATAAGTCGGAGTTCCTGTTTCAGAAGTGGCTTCTCTGCAATACCCTCCGAGAAGGTAATTGCAGTTTCCGCAAGTTTGCGAGCCTGCATTAGATTGATCTGGATTGCAGCTATCTTTTTTGTCTTTAATGTCAGACCAGTAAGTTAAATCGTTAATCTTGCTTGCATCGTAAATATTAGCAGGATTGCCGCAACTGTCAACAAAATAAACTTCCTCTCTGCCAGGAAGGCATGTTGTTTGTTTTGTAGGCCCGCAGTTTGTCTGCAATTCCTCTGCTGAGCAGAGCTTTCCAGGATGGAACTCCACGTTTTCAGGGCTGTTCATAACGTTTCCGTCATTCCCATTATCTGCGTTATTACTTCCGTCATTTTGTTGAGAGTTTCCTTCGCCAGTTCCAGACTGCTGGTCTTGGCTATTGGTGTTAGCGC
>RFLC01000245.1 GCA_003694055.1 Candidatus Pacearchaeota archaeon
TATGTGTGCGATTTATGATTCTCAATACAATGCAGGAAGTTTGTCTTGCACTGGAACATGCCAGATTGACACTTCTGATTGCAGAAGTTATGAAGGGTTTGGAGCAGTAACGACAGGAGGCGCAGGAGGAGAGGTTTATCATGTTACATCTCTTGCTGACTCTGGACCGGGAACTTTGAGAGATGCTGTTTCGCAGCCAAACCGATACATAGTTTTTGATGTTGCTGGGGATATTGTTTTGAATTCAGATATAACAATTCAGAGCTCCAACCTGACTATTGATGGAATGAGTGCACCGTCGCCAGGGATAACAATCAAGAAGTCTAGCGTAACAAATGGAGAATTTAAAGTATATGGCATTGATAACTTTATTATTACTGGTTTGCGTTTTGTTGGACATTATACAGGGCCAGGACACCCGTCTACAAACGGGGACAACTTTGTAATTTTTGGCGATACGCCTCCAAACGGAGAGGCTAGGAATATCGTCATAGACCATGTTGCATTTGTCAATTCCACAGACGGCAGTCCTGATTTAAGGGGAAATATAACAAACCTCACACTTTCGTGGAGCTTAGTGTATGGAAACTGGCATCCTACCAGCATTTCTTTTGATTGTAGCAACAACGACATACCATGCAGAGACATTCAATACAGAAACGGAATATCCTTGCACCACAATGTTTATGCTAAAAACGGCGAGAGGAATCCGCAAGTTAGATCCAACACCAGCGTGATTGACATAGTTAATAATGTGATTTACTCTTATCAATCTTACACCGGCTCTTCATACGGAATGAGAATAAGAAATGGCGATATAAGCGCAAAGGCAAATGCGAACATTGTCAACAACTACTTTGAGCCAGGTTCAACAGGGTCTCCAAATAGCGCGCTGGAGTATGGAACATCGCCGAGCCCTTCAGACGACAACGGTCCGGGAGATGCAGCAAGGTGCAATGATCCAAGCAATCCTGTGACAAACAGCCTGATGGGTCAGTTGTATGTAACTGGAAATATTTTGCCGCCAGAGACAGTTGACTGCTACTCAACTGTAAGCCAGCGTTTGCCAGCTCCGAGTGTTACAACTTATCAGGCTAGCGAGCTTTGCAGCCAGGTTGTGCCGAATGTTGGAATGCAATACAAGACACAAGCAGAAATTGATTTGATAAACGAGATTCAGCAAGCGTTGGGTTGCGGTGCAAGCGGAGCAATCTGCGGAAACAACATTGTTGAGCAGGGAGAGGTTTGCGATGGCAACACCCAAGCGTGCACAACTGCAGATGGTTATGCAGGCACGCAGCAATGCAACGCGCAATGCAACGGCTTTGGCGAGTGCGTGACAACAGAGTACTGCGGAGACAGCATTGTGAATGGAAACGAGCAGTGTGATGATGGTAACACTCAAGATGGAGATGGGTGCAGCAGTATTTGTACAACAACCACTTGCAGCGGAGCTGGAGGATTTGAATGCTCGGCAGGGGAGTTCTGTCCAGGAAATTCTGTTGCAGCAGCAGACACAAACGCTTGTTGTGATGTTTCTTGTGAGGTTGTTTCAGGAGAAAGCTGCTCGCAATGCGGAGAGGGATTGTTCAACATTTGCGACAGAAACGAGTGCGAAAGTATTTCAGAGGGTTGTTATTACTTTGACGATCAGCCATTGTTTGATTTTGGCGGGCAGTGCAACTCTTGCAGTTTGATAAGTTCATGCGAGGAGTATAGCACAG
This sequence comes from Candidatus Pacearchaeota archaeon, assembly GCA_003694055.1. Lineage (GTDB taxonomy): Archaea > Nanobdellota > Nanobdellia > Pacearchaeales > GW2011-AR1 > UBA73. Next base: position 1,725 of record RFLC01000245.1, read on the forward strand.
ACAGGTTGAGTTGCAATTCAAATGTTTGCGGATTGGCAAATTGCGTTTGGAATGAGGCAGAAGGGAGGTGCGTGACAAGCACTTGCGGAAACGGAGTGATTGACGAAGGAGAGGAA
>RFLC01000020.1 GCA_003694055.1 Candidatus Pacearchaeota archaeon
ATCATTCTCAATCATGAATTTGCTCTCCTCTGCTTCGATTTTTCTCACTCCTATCAAAAGGATGTTGTTTTTTGGCGAGGGAATGTGTTCTCTTTCAATTAAAGCTCTTAACCACTCTTCATGGGTTGGCTCTTTCATCGGAGGCATGCAATCAGGGTGCGCGTCGAAAACAATGAGTTTTGCCTGCGGATAGAGTTGGAAGAACGCTTTGCATGTGCTGTAACTTAAGCTGTGGTCGCCTCCTAAAAAAATTGGCTTGCTGTTTTTTATGAGTTCTTTCGCGCTCTCGTAGATTTGCTTTTCCTGCTCTTCAACGTTATCTTTGTTTAGTTTTAGCGAGCTGAAGTTTTTCACGTCGAGAAAGGCGGCTATTTTTTCAGGCGCATTAGCGCAACCTTTTGTGTTGCCAAGTCCGTTGACAGCTCCGACACCTATGAAAATCACTTTCCAAAGTTGCGTTTTCTTTTCATGAAGTTCTGAACCGCTCTCCTTAAGTCTTGCGGCGAGAAATCTGGGAAGTGTTTGTTTGTAAAGTAGAGCTCAGTGTAAGCTGCTTGGTAAAGCAAAAAACCTGATAGGCGCTTTTCTTTGCCTGTTCTAATTATCAGGTCTGGTTCTGGTATGCCGTTAGTTAGGAGCAGTTTTTCGAACTCTCTCTCGCTCACGCGTTTTTTTCCAAGCGAAAGGGCTTTGTTCACTGCTTGCAAGATATCATGCTTTCCGCCGTAATCTAGAAATAGGTTTAGCTGCGTGTCGTTGTAGTTGGAGGTGAGTTGTTCGAGTTTTTCAAGCTCGCGCATCAGTTTTCGCGGAAGGCGGTCTTTTCTGCCAATGTGCCTGAACCTTATCTTTTCTTTCACAAATTCTTCTTGCGCATCTTTAGCTAGCTTTAAGAAAATTTGGAAGAGCTTTTTCAGTTCAGCAGGAGACCTTCGCCAGTTTTCTGTCGAGAAGCCCCACACAGAGAGATGTTTGATTCCTAGTTTCTTTGCTGCTTGCACGAACTGCCTTAGGTTATTCTCGTTTGCCGCTTTCTCGTGGCCTTTCCAAGTCGGTAAGCCGCGTTCGCGCGCCCAGCGTCTGTTTCCGTCGGGGATTATTGCAACATGCACCGGAACTTGCCCGGTTGTTTTCGCTTTTTGCGTCGCATGCCTTGGCATATCTGCTAAACTGAAAAACATCTTTTAAATTTATCGAACTCTCTCGGCGCGAGAAAGAGAAATTTTTTTAAGTGCAGAGTTGGATATTGTTTTGCCTCTATAGCTCAGTTCTGGTTAGAGCGCCATCTTGGTAAGGTGGAGGTCCCGGGTTCGAATCCCGGTAGAGGCTTATGATTGATGTTCATTGCCATCTTGATTTGTTGAAAAATCAGGTTGAGGTGGTGAGGCGCGCGAGGGAACAAGGGGTTAGGTTGATTGTTGCCAATGGCACCAACTCAAATTCAAATTCGGAAGTTCTTGCTTTGGCTGAGAAGTTGGAAGGGGTTAGAGCAGCATGCGGGATTTATCCGCTGGAGGCGAGCGAGAAGGAACTAGAGTTGTTAAGGGAGGTTTGTTTGAAAAACAAAGACAAGGTGGTTGCAATCGGAGAGATCGGGCTTGATTTTAAAGAGCTTGCAGGAGTTTCTTCAAACGCGGTTCATGCTAACAGAGAGACGCAGATTTCTGTTTTTAGAGAGGTCGCGAAACTTGCCAGGGAGCTTGACAAGCCGCTAATCGTGCATTCGCGCAAGGCAGAGAACGAGTGCGTGGAAGTGCTTTCCTCGCTTGGCCAAGCAAAAGTTGTCATGCATTGCTTCTCTGGAAAACTTTCACTTGCTAATGAGATTGTCTCAAGGGGCTGGGTTTTCTCTATCCCTGCCTCAATTGTTTTTAGCACGCATTTCAAGGAGCTTGTGAAGAGAGTTCCGTTGGATAATTTGCTTTGCGAAACTGACTCACCTTTCTTGCATCCGCAAAAGAAATTTCCGAATGAACCTGCAAATGTTAAGTTTTCTTATGCAGAGATTGCAAGTTTAAAAGGCATTTCATTGCGCGAGTGCGTTGAAAAAATAAGAGGGAATTTTGAGAGGATTTTTGGTGAGGGTTAGACGCTAGCATGACTGGGAAGGTTTTCTAGAGGTCCTAAGAAAGTTGTGCGCTTTCAAATAATTGAGGCGCGCTTGTTCATTGCAAGCAAAATTGTTTTGCGCGGCAGAGTGGCGCACTTGATAATAACTCGCGCGCAAGTTTGTTTTGTAGGACGTTGTGCGGCGCGAGCTAAGCAGGTTGCAGAGGGAAGGGCTTTCGTTTCTATGCAGGCAATGTCCACGAATAATTTATATAATTCCCTGCTCAAGTTTTGCAATGGTTTGGAAGGCGCGCGTTGGAGTGGCAGAGTTTGTCGAGGCAAGGC
>RFLC01000246.1 GCA_003694055.1 Candidatus Pacearchaeota archaeon
ACCTTTTGATGCCGCCGTTGCGAGAGGCCTCTTTAATCTTTTTGTGGGGCAAGTGCAGCAATTTGGCTCGCAAGCGATTGCGAAGCCGGGCACAAGTTTCAGCATCCACTGTTTTGGAAGATAGAAGATGCCTTAGCTCTTTTTCAATCGTTTCGTCAATATAACGCTCAAATTGGCGGAGGACAGGGCGGGCCTCAATCTGCTCAAGCCAGCCTTTAAAATTGATGACTTGCTCCTCAACGATCGCTTGAGCTGCTTCAATTTCGCGAGTGCGTCTTTTTAGATTTTCTTGGCTCACTTCCTTTAAATCATCCAGATTGTAAAGGTAGACATCATCAATGGACTGGACAAGTGGTTCTACGTCTCGTGGCACCGCAATATCGATAAGGAAAAGTGGCCGCTGACGGCGCCGGCGCATCAACTCTTGCACGAGTGGCACCTTTACTACAGGATGCGGTGCAGAGGTTGAACTAATCAGGATATCAATCCGTTCCATATGTTCCTGCCATGCGTCAAAAGGAATCCATTCGCTGTCCAATTCTTGAGCCAGCTTCTTTCCTATCTCCGGATTTCTGGAAGCAAAATAGCTTTTTGAAATGCCAGCTTCATTGAGCTTTTTGAGGCTCAATGTGGCCATCTCTCCTGCCCCTAAGACCATGGCCTGTTTGTCATAGAGGGAGCCAAAAATTTTCAAGGCCAATTCGACAGCAACAGAAGGGATGCTGACAGCCCCTTGATTGATGCGTGTGCGCGTGCGCACTTCTTTGCCCACTTGAAGGGCCTTTTCCATAAGGCGATAAAGAAGCGAGTGGAGTGTGTCTTTTGCCTGTGCAAGCTGGAATGCGTCGCGCACTTGTCCTAAAATCTCGTTCTCACCAACAACCATAGAATCCAATCCTGCAGCGACACGGAAAAGATGCCGAAAAACAGCTTCATTGAGGTAGGTGTATCCATATGGGGCCCAGAGCGCAAAAGGGATGCCTTTTTCTGATTCCACTGTCTTTTCCAAAGCCTTTGCCAATGCCTCAACTTGATGGGATTCTGTATGGATGTAACATTCAACGCGGTTGCAGGTTGCCAAGAGCACAATCTCTGCCTCCGGCAGCTGTCGTTTCATTGCCTCTAGAAACCTTCCGCCTTCTTGAGCTGAAAAAAAGAGTTTCTCTCTTATCTCAAGAGGGCACTTTTTGTGATTAATGCCCCAAACG
>RFLC01000247.1 GCA_003694055.1 Candidatus Pacearchaeota archaeon
AGAGCTGCGAGTCTTGCAATACCTTTAGCCAGTCGCGCAAAAAATCCTGACCTTGCCATATTTTATCATTTTGAAGTGGTTTTTTAAATTTTTCTTTTCTAGCACTCATACGCAATGAACGGAAGTTAGATTATAGCGCAGCTTTAGGATAAAGTCGCACTTTGAACGCACCTGCTAAACCTCTCTAGTCAAAGCTAGGTGAGGGACAGTTAGTTCGCGCGTGAGAAGTGTGCTGTTGAGTTCTTTATGTGACTTCGAGCAGCGCGCTTCACGATGAGCGCAAGCGTTTGCCTCGCGCTGTCGAGTAAAAATAAATTTTCCGACGGCAAAACGCGCGCGCGGCGCATTCTGCAAGTTAAGCAAGCAAAAGCGCCACACTCGTCAAGCCGAGCGCGCGAAAGAATGCGCGCCGCTTGCGGAATCTTCGCAGTTTAGTTGGGCTAGAGTGCATTGTTGAGAAAAACTTTTATGTTAGCGAGGTTTGAAAAGTGGATGCGAGCTGGTAGAAGATTGAGCGGGATGGCTGAATTGCCATTGCATGGAGGGAAGTGCCCTGCTTGGTTATTTAGGCGCATGCGTGAGCTTGCCAAAGGGATTTGCGAGGTGTTGTTAGAGGAATTTGGAGAGGAGGAGCTGCTGCGAAGGGTTGCTGATCCTTACTGGTTTCAGTCGTTCGGTTGCGCGTTGGGTTTTGATTGGCATTCGTCAGGACTGACAACCACTACCTGCGCGGCTTTGAAGGAGGCGCTTGAGAAGCTCAATGCAGAGGCAAGGGTTGTTGGCGGAAAGGGTAAAGCATCTCGAGGTACAATTGCAGAGCTAAACTTGCTCGCTGAGAAGCTCAACATTCAAGAGAGAAAGTTGCGGGAGTTCGTGCGCGCTACAAAATTGTCTGCAAAGGTTGACAACTCTCTTGTTCAAGACGGGTTTGAGATTTACCACCACTCGTTTGCTTTCACTAAAAAAAGTTGGGCTGTTGTTCAGCAGGGCATGAATGTAAAAGTCGCGCGCCGCTATCACTGGGTTTCACATGAGCTTGACTCTTTTGTTCGCGACCCTCACGCAGCAATTGTTTCTGACAAGCGCTCGCACACGCTCAACCTTGCAG
>RFLC01000248.1 GCA_003694055.1 Candidatus Pacearchaeota archaeon
GCCGAGTTCAGTGGGGAGGCTGATTTTGCATACACAGAATTCATAGGAAAGATTGCCTTTAACAACTTCTATTTCAAGGAAAAAGCAGACTTTCACCATGCAAAAATAACTGGGCGCTTTCTTTTTGAAGAGGGGACCCTCGGGAAAAATGTTGAATTCGTTGCAGTGGACATTGATAAAAATGCGCAAGTGATTTTCCATAAAGTCAACTTGGAGAAAATCAGCTTCTTAGATACTGACTTAGAGCGCATTACTTTTAGAGATGTAAGGTGGCATCTGATTGGGCCGAGGCAGGGGCTATGGGATGAGGTCAGGCCCCTGAAAAACAAGCCAGTTCGTGATTATGAGAAGATCGCCGAGAATTACCGCCAGCTTGTGCTGAGCTATGACCGCAAGCGGGACTTCGACACTGCCGAGGACTTCCACATAGGCGAGATGGAGATGCGTCGAAGGAAGAAAGCCCAGAGATTGGAAGAGAAAGCCGCTGAAGCAAAGGGTCTTAAAAAGCTATTTTGGCGCTGTCTTGCGGGTTGTCGGGCACGTTTGAATGGCTTTGAAATATACAAGGTTGCCAGCCGCTATGGGACAAGCTACTGGCAGGCTTTGCTTGTGCTGTTGGGGTTGATTCTCTTTTTCTCCGGCATTTTCATGCTCTCAGGGCTGAGACCAAGGGAAGGATACGGTCTGCCGTCCATCAACTACGAGTTATGCTTTGATTGGAAGTGTCTAGCTCCATCATGGAATGAATGGCGTGATCGCTTAGAGAACTATGGCAGGGCCTTTGTCCACACGCTTTCGATCCTCACCTTCCAGAGGGAAAGGCCTTATATTCCTGCCAACACCTGGACGCTCTTTTGGGTATCCGTGGCGGTGCCCTTGCTGGTGGGACAGGCGGCCCTCGTGCTTCTGGCCATTCGCCGGCGTTTCAAGCGTTGAGGAAGCGCGCTCTTCTCAAAGGCCCAAGTAGGGCTTTGACCTTCGCTCTAAGCCGAAATAATAGCAAAACAAGAGACATTGCAATTAATTTATGCGTTAGCGGTGGAGTTTTTTTCACTTTATCGGTAACTTGGCCTCTTGGAGAAAACGTTTTGATTTGCACCAATGGCAAACCATATGTGGTTTCTTCTTTAAAGCATGAATCCTTTTTGATAACTCAACTGCCGAGGACGATCTCTTTTTTGGTCTATAC
>RFLC01000021.1 GCA_003694055.1 Candidatus Pacearchaeota archaeon
CAGGCTTACTTGTTCTCTTTTTTCTTCTTGTTTTGGAATACTTTATGCCCCAGTAAATGTGACGGCTGTCCCATTTTAGCAAGTGGCTGTCGCAATCAGGGTCAAAGATTATTACCGAGTTGCGTACTGCAAAGTTGATGCCGGTACGTTGGGAAGATGAAAGTTTGTGATAACTCTTGTGAAAAAACGATTGCGAAATGATCTCACGTTTTGTGTTCCAGTCAATTACTGGGTAAGGAATTTTTGAAGTGTAGACCTTAGCATATGAAAGAGATGGGACAAGAATGAAAAGGATTGCTAACTTTTTCATTTGCTTCTCCTAGTAAACGAACCTCTCGTACCAATAGCTTTCGCCGAAACCCCTGAAAAACACTGACCATCTACCATCAACATTTACACATTCCATAATCTCGACCCACCTGTTAACATAAGGCGTTACTGTATAACGAAGAATGCGGGAACATCGTGCAGGTTTGTAAACACCCACTGAGGTTGTTTTGGCAAGAGTTGCCTTGTTTTTGCTTGATGCCTCGTTCTGAGACTGGTTGCAACCGATGAAAACTAGTGCAAGAAGGATTAGCGTGCGTTTCATTTTTTCCTCTCTTTTTTCTTTATACTGTTACCGCACCTTGGGCAAATGTTTGAAGGAGCGAGAGCGTTGCATTTGTCACATCGCCAGATGGCATCTTTTTTTACGCCAATTGATACAGGCGACAATAAACATGTTGTAACTGCCATGCCATACAAGCATTTGTTGAAGACGTCTTTCATTCTGTCTCCTTTCTGTTCGAGAGGTTCATTGACTCTCGCGGAGACTTTAGAAAAACCTAAAGCCTCCTGGACAATCAACGAATTAGTTCATTTTTGGCGGGCAACATGGTTTGAGTAAGCATCATGTAAAATTCTGTGGGGTTGAACTCGTAAGGGAACGGCATAGTCATTGCAATCCATTCCATTGAATCTTTCAAAATCGTGACAAACTTGATACCGATGTATGCGTGGTTGAGTTTTTGAAGAATTTTGTAACGATTGAGCCTTGTTTTAATTTCAATTCTCTGAAGAGATGCTACAAACAGAATGCCAAGCACAAAGTTTTTGTGAGGTACGAGGAAGATTTCGTCAGTTCCGTTCTTGATACGAACTGAATGAGAATCTTGGTTGAAGGAAATCTCCATACTATCAAACAAGGGGTTACGGGTAAGTTCGCCGAAAATATTGAGGGATTGCGCTCTTTCTTTGTTCATCATGGGTTCCATCCTATATTGAGGCCGGTGAAGACACCAAATGTTTGTTTTGTAAACGTTGTCATGATTGTCCATTTGAGAAGTTTTCCGCCAAGACCTAGCATTGCATAACCAAAGTTCCTGTCAGGCCATGGTGAACGGAAAACACCACCAACCGCAACTTCGTTGTTGCCAAGGAAAGTTCTGGAACCTTCAACCCTTACCATGGGGTTTGCGCAGTCAACAACATCAGAGCGAATGGTGATGATTTTCCAAACTTTGACTTCTGCGCCAATGTCAACTTTTGGCATTGACCTTTTGCTGTAACCGTCATAAATGTCCCTGACTTGCAACACCAACCTTGGCTGGAGATATTGCCAACCGTTGAACTCTAGACCTGTCATCAGGCCAATGTTCCAAAGCAGAGCATGATGCTCAGTATTGTTGGTAGTGATGTTTTCATCAACGCTAAGCTTGTCGCCAATGTTAACATTCATGCCGTAAGATACGTTGTATGCAATGGCGCCACCAACGCCAAACAACAGCGTAAGCTCGTAACTTCTGAGCTTGAAGGGTACTTTGCCAATCGCCCAGGCGTCAGTGCCAAAGTATGATGATGAATTGAGTTCCAGAAG
>RFLC01000249.1 GCA_003694055.1 Candidatus Pacearchaeota archaeon
CTACAGGGACGGCAGAGCCGGTACAGCCGAGAAAGCAGCTTCCCGGCTTCAAGCCGGCGGAAGGCGAGCCAAGATTTGCGCCGGGATTGAGGATACAGAAGGTAGAGAGAGTGGGGGAGGGGACAAAGCAAGAAATTGCATCCTTCCGAAAAAAGTTTGATATTACGTACAAACCAGAAGCTATTAACACTAACAAGTGGAGGGAGATACAGAAAAAAAACACTCAAGCATTTTTGGCACAATCAAAAATCGCAAAACAATTCAAGACCCCAGAAGAGTTTGTAGATTACAATATTAAAAAGATTATCTCAAACGATAGGGGTTTATTAGAGAGAGTTAAGGAATATGCAAATAAGGCGGCAGTTATGCGGGTTCTCCAAAAAGAGATAGGCAAAGATGCAGTTTTTTCCAAAAAGGATATAGAAAAATTAAGGGCGTTAACCGACGAAGACATAAAGTTAGCCGAGAAATTTGGCAGGGAAGCAATAAAAAAATTAGAAAAAAAGATTGGAATGGGTGCAGTAAAGCATCCTCTCTATCAGTTTTCCAACGCAGAACTCGATGCTATCAAAAGGTTTGGGGTGAAAAATCTCATAAAGAAACTGGAAGATATTTTTTCGAGGAACATCTCGCCCATCAAAAATCCCGCCCTCGAATACTTTAAGTCGCGGACAGTTCCATCAGAGATCGTATTGAGGGACTGGGATGAAAAAGAAATTACCCCAAACAGGGTAAGTAGGGCAATGATTTTAAGCGTTGGGAGAAATTTCGCTGATGGGTTCTCCGGATTGTTAATAAAAAAGCAGCCCTATTCAGACGTGTATTTAGTGAACATTAAAGATGGCAAAAGAGGTGGCGTATTTTACAAAGTGTATTATGGATTCCCCACAAAGAAGCAGGTGCTTTATGACGCCATACTTGGAGATATTTTACCATCATACCTATCTATTGGCGATTTGTACCCAGAGATTAGTGGAAAAAGGAGTGTGCAAAAGTCGGGAAGTGAGGGGGGCAGAGTACAGGAAAGAGCAAAATCTACTGATGAAATAGAAAAAATAAAAAACTTGCAACTTTATGAGAAGCCAGCAAAAATCGGTGGGGCGCAAGGAAGGGCAAAGGCACCACCAGAAGGCGGCGGCATTCCCGGCATTCCCGGATTGCGCAAGGTAGGGCTTGCACCAGAAGCGCCTCGCAAGATCACCAAGCTGGAGACCACGCTCCTGAAGGAGAAAATCCGCACCCTCGCAAGGGGAATGCGTGAGGGCGCGAAACTTGCCAAAGACCAGATTGCAGAGAAGCAGAAGCTGGCGATAGAGGTTATCAACGGGCTTGGTCTTGCGCCAAGCGACAAGGCAAAGTTTCTCAAGAAAATCACCAACAAACAGCTCTTCGGCGAAAAATTCCCCGACATTCTCAAGGAAATACGCGACCGCGCGGAAAAACTTGCGGAAAAACAGCGGAAGCGCGAGGCGGTTGCCTACCTCAAGAAAACATTAAGGGCGGTAAGGAAGGCGTCCCTGCGCACCGAGTACGAAGAGAAAATCAATGAAATACTCGGCAACATTGACTTGGATCATTCCGAGCGGGCGCGGCTCAAACTCGGGAAGGTGCGCGACTATCTCCGCGATAATCCCGATACCTTCCTGCCGCCGGAGCTCATCGACGAGCTGGGCGCGCTGGAGAAAAAGAGCATCGGAGAGATGACGCCCGACGAGGTGGAGTTTGTAGCAGACGCGATCCAGCACTATTTGCATCTTAACAAGCTCAAAAACAAGCTGATATTCGGCAATATCCTTAAGGACTTCTACGAATTCCGAGACAAACTACTGGAGCGCGTGCGCACCAAGAAGCCAAAAGCTCCGCTCGCAGGCAATGAGATTGTGTCGCTTCCCGAGATAAAGCCGGCGAGCGCATTGCGAAAAATCTTTGGCGTAGACTCGCTCGCGCCGCGAGACCTTGGAGAGTTTCTGGACAGGGACCCGCGCACCTATGGGTTGTATGATGTCATCCGTGCGGTTCGCGAGGGAAAGAAAGAGATACGGCTTCCCGGCACAGAGGCGTTCTACATCCAGTTCTATGATGCCACCAGAAAGCAGA
>RFLC01000250.1 GCA_003694055.1 Candidatus Pacearchaeota archaeon
AAGATAGTTCAAGAGATGACTATTCTAAAACAACAGAAACCTGCAATGGCGAGGGCTGCAGCGCAGTTAGGAGAGAAAACGCAAAATATTGCCACAGATGCGGCATTGAGTATGCAACTCTCCAAAGAAAACACGAACAAACTGAAACAATTGAGCAACTTTCCAAACTTCAAGGCAATGAGAAAGAAAGAAATGAAAGGGCAAGCGAGAGCGAACTTGAAAAACAAGCAGGGAAAGTTTCCTTGGCTGGAGTTGCAGGAGTTGTTGGCAGGGACATCGCGAAAGTTGCTAAGACAGCTGCCAGAGTAGCGACCGCACCATTCTTATTCACATTGAAAGCTGCAGGATATTATTTAGCAGGAAACCTTCCTCTTGATGCTAGAGAGGAAATTGGAGAGAGACTTGGAGACGAATATTTTGCAGGGGCTAGCGCAGTTTTATCTTTAGTTGCAAACGTTCTATTTTATCCTTCTGCTGTTTATTTAACATCCCATACATTAAACATTCCTGAAAATTCAGGTCCAGTAATTGTTACAGGCGCAAGCGTGGCTATTTTAGAATGTTGTGCGAGAACAATATTATCTGAGGAAAACTGGATAAACGGAAAAAAGGTTTATGAAGTCCCCGGCTCTCTTTTAGGCACATTAGCTTACCTTCCAGTAAGAGTTGCAATGTCTGCTAAGCGCTACATCTCAAGCGTGCGCGAGCGCGCTGCTTCGTCCTCGGATGATGCTGGCGGAAATTATTGATTGGAATTTAGATTGCATTCGACGAGTGGGCTGGCATGTGGCGAGAGCGCGCCGCGCTCTCATGGCAGAACCTTGTAGCCAGCTGTGCTCAAGACAAAATAAATTATGAACAAAACCAGCGCAGCAATTCCAAGCTCTCTTGAATAATCCCGGGTGACGCGCTTGAGTTTTAGCTTAACAATCTCTTGAAAGCTGTTCTTTAGTTTTGCAAGGTCAGTTGACATGAAAAATCTTCCGCCTGTGTTATATGCGAGTGCTTTGAGCGAGTCCTCGTCAATCTTTGACAAGCCGTAGTTCACCTGCCCGCCCTCGCGCGTTCCTATCCCAATTGTGTGAACAATCAAGTCATTCTTTTCCGCGCGCTCCACAGCGTCGTCAATTGTCCCCACATTGATGCGCCCGTCGCTGACAACAACCAAGCTCTTCGCATCTTCATTCTCAAGAATGTTGCTTGCCAGCAAGACAACCTCGTTTATGTCTGTACCGCCAATCTCACTCAGCTCAATCCTTTTTATCGCTTCTTTTAACTTCTCCTTGCTTGTTGTCAATTCACTTTCAACAATTGCGTTCCCTGAGAACGAAACTACTGCAACGCGCGCGTGCGGCGGGAGAGAGTCAACAAATTCCGAGGCAGCCTGCTTTGCAGCTTCCAACCTGTTCGGCGAGAAGTCAGTTGCTTCCATGCTTTGCGAGTTATCTATCGCAATCACAAAACTGCTCTCGCTCGACACAAGGTTCTGCCGCACGCCCATCCCTGCGAGTGAGAGAGAAAGCGAGCTGACAGCGAGCAACGCAACCACAAGCATCGTCAGATTTCGCGAGACAAACTCAACGCCTTTCACGCGCGCAATTGCCTCGAAGTTTGCAAAGCTCAGCGCGCTCTTTTTCCGCGAGCGCAACGAGAAGAAATGCACGAACACCATCACAGGAAGAGCTGCGAGCAACCATAAATACTGCGGATTTTGGAAGACAATCCCCATTACTTTCTCAATACTCTCGCCTTTAAAAATTCTGCTAACTTGACTGAGAACTCTTCGTCTGTGCGCAACTCCAAGAAGTCAACTCTATTTGAAACCAAAGTCCGCGAGATTGCTTCGTAGCGCTTTTTCACAAACTCGCTGTAAGCTTTGCGCACAACTTTCGGATTAACAACCACCTGCTCTCCTGTCCGCGGGTCTTGCAGCACAACTTCTCCAGCCAGAGCAGGCATTTCATAGTCAAGCTTGTCGCGCACAATTAGAACAAAGCTTTCAAACTTCTTAACAAGCGCGCTGAAAACTCCCTTGCACCGCTCGTTAAAACTGACAAAGTCAGAAAGGAATACAACAGAATTAATCTCGCTTGGAAGGTATTTGTAAGCAAACTCAACCGCTTTGCACAAGTCAGAATGCCCTCCATACTTGCTCGGCTCAGTTATCTCTTTCACAAACGCGCCAAGAGCTTGCCTTCCGCGCATTGGCGGAATGTAGTTTGTCACTTCATTTGAGAAAGTTATCAACCCTACCTTGTTTCCAAAGCTCAAAATCAACTGGGCAAGCGCCGCGCCAACCTCTGCCGCATATTCACACTTCAGCTTTTCACTAGAGCCAAGAACCATGTTCTCGCTCACATCATAAATAAAAACAACCTTAAGGTTTTGCTCCTCTCTGTACTGCTTCGCCAACAACTTGTTCGCGCGCTTTGACGCCTTCCAGTCTATCAAGCTCGCATCATCGTCGGGAGCATAAGCCCGGTAGCCCTCAAACTCCAATCCACGCCCACGCAACATCACTCGGTAAAGCTTTTTCCTCAAACGAAATTCTTTCATCACTCTCTTAAACTTGTCAATGCTTTCCCCGATGTCTGCGTTAAATTTTCTCTGCATTATCTCACCTTTGTGCTAGCTAGAATCTCGCGAATAATCTTTTCCTCGTCAACGCCGTCAGCGTGCGCAGAGTAGGAAAGCAAAACCCTATGCCTGAGAACATCAAACGCCACTTTTGCCACATCATCTGGGATTACATAATTTCGCCCGCGCAACAATGCTTCTGCCTTTGCCGCGATAAACATGCTTATCGACGCTCTCGGCGACGCGCCAATCTCAATATACTTTCCGAAATGAAAATCCTTTTTGCGCGTCCGCTCGACGATGTCGAGCAGATAGTGCTTGACCTTTTCATCAAAATAAACTTTGTGCACAACCGACTGCAACTCAACAATTCTGTTAGGGTTTAGCACCTTTCTCAAGCCAAGCTCTTCAAAGCGCATGAAGTTCAGGTTTTTTTCAAGCACCTTCATCTCGTCTGCGCGAGATGGGTAGCTGAAAACTATCTTGAAGATGAACCTGTCAAGCTGCGCCTCTGGCAGCGGGTAAACGCCCTCGCTTTCAAGAGGGTTCTGGCTTGCCATGACAAAAAACGGCTTTGGCAGAGGAAAGGTCTCCCTCCCGATTGTTACCTGCCTCTCTTGCATCGCTTCTATCAACGCAGATTG
>RFLC01000251.1 GCA_003694055.1 Candidatus Pacearchaeota archaeon
GTTAGATACCAAGGCGGCGGCAACGCTGGCCATACAGTTGTAATTAATGGAGAAAAATACAAACTGCATCAAATCCCCTCAGGAATTTTCTTCCCAGAAGTTTACAACCTCACAGGAGACGGCTGTTTCGTCAACCCTCGCGCTCTCTACAACGAAATTTCCCAGCTAAGAGAACGCGGAATTGAGATAACTCCTGAAAATTTCGGCATTGCATCAAAAGCCCACGTTACTCTAGACTTCCATGTTGAACAGGACAAACCAAACTTGGAAAAGGAAAATCACACATCAACAGGAAACGGCATAATGCAAACCTCTGTTGACAAACACGCAAGAATAGGCATGCGCTTCCAAGAATTTCTCTCTCCTGAAACTTTCGCTGAAATTTTGAAAGACAGACAACACTCTCTTAAAATTGATATAAACCAGCTTAACGAATCCTATCAAAAAATCAGAGAAGCACTCTCTCCCTTCGCCATTCTCCAAACAGAAGCAATAAAACACAACGCCCATTCATACCTTCTCTGCGAAGGAGCGCAAGGGTTCCGCATTGATGTTGAGCGCGGCTTATATCCCGGAGTAACTTCATCAAGCCCTTCAATTATCCCGTTCAAAGTTGACACAACCATCGGCGTGATAAAACTCTACGAAAGCAGTGTGGGAAAAAACCGTCCTTTTGTAAGCCAAATAAAACCATTCTCTTTAGAAAACATTCTAAGAAAAAAATTCAACGAACGCGGAACGACAACAGGAAAACCTCGCGACCTCGGCTGGCTTGACATTGTTGCATTAAAACACTCAATAGATTACACCTCTCCAGATTTCCTAATTGGAACATGCGGCGACAGGTTGGAATACCTCTCAAACTTAAGCCAGGAAGTAGGTATTGTAACCTCTTACGAAATTGACGGAAAAATTTACAACGCATGGCATCCTTCTTTTGACAACAGACAAACTCTCTACAACGCCAACCCTGTCATTGAATTCTTTAAACCCTGGCCAAGATTCATAGACAAAAACGACAAACTCCACCCAAATGCTCAGAGATACCTTGACAGAATCCAGGAACTCACAGGAATAGAATTCGCAGCCTTGAGCACAGGCCCATCGCTAAACGACATTGTAAAAATAA
>RFLC01000252.1 GCA_003694055.1 Candidatus Pacearchaeota archaeon
CCAACAATTTTAACAAAAGTTCTTATTTAAATTTTATGTCAGCTTGAGCATGTCTAACAACAGCCTCTTTTTGCAATTCTGTTGCAAGCAGTAAATTCAGCAAGTTTCATCTCTTTCTCATCTCCTCCTAAACTTTGTCGAATCAACGAAAGTGAACTACCACCCGCTTTAGCTGATAGTAGTTCACACACGCCTGCGAGACCATTAAATTTAAAAATCCTTCAACGTTATAAAAAGTGCAATTTTGGAGGTAAAGATCGAAAATTGCTTGATGTTGCGCCGCGGTGAACGTTGGTTAGTGAGGGCGTGCGGTGCGCGAGATGGCGCTTTATCGATGGTAAAGTGTCATGCTGAGTTATATTCAATGACGCGAGTAGGAGGTATTCTTCCAAGCTGCTAGATGGATAGCTTGGCTCAGGTCGTGACGAAGGACGTGGCAAGCTGCGATAAGCCCTGGCGAGCTGCATGCGAGCTTTGAACCAGGGATTTCCGAATGCGGAAACGCGTTCCTTCTGGAAAATGCCGCGAGGCAGATGCACGCCGGGAATTGAAACATCTTAGTACCGGCAGGAAAAGAAAGCAATCGCGATTCCCTGAGTAGCAGCGAGCGAAACGGGAACAGGGCAAACCGAATCTGCTTCCGAAAGGGAGTTAGAGATGTGGTGGAGCTTAAGCCTAAGGAGTTGAGCCGAAGTTGACTGGAATGTCGCGCCGAAGAGGGTGATAGCCCCGTAGGCGAAGACTCTATGGCGTGCTCCGAAAGAGTAGGGCGCGCTGGATCGCGCGTCTGAATACGGGTGAATTAACACCCAACCCTAAATATTGACCTGAGACCGATAGCGGACTTAGTACCGCGAGGGAAAGCTGAAAAGTACCCTTGGTAGGGGGTGAAAAGACTTGAAATCTAGCAGCGACAGTTGGTTACGGCATCCTTGTGGTGTTGTAACGTGCGTTTTGAAAAACGAGCCAAGGAGTGTGCCTGCGTGGCGAGGTTAAGCTCAGCTAGCCGCAGCGAAAGCGAGTCTGAAAGGGCGTTAGTCACGCGGGCACGACCCGAAGCCGGGTGATCTACTCGTGGGCAGGCTGAAGTTTTCCGAAAGGAGAATGGAGGGCCGAACCGGTGTTGTGAGCATGCACTCGGATGACCTGCGAGTAGGGGTGAAAAGCCACTCTAACCCGGCGATGGCTGGTTCCTGCCGAAATATGCCGCAGTATAGTCTTGCCTAGCTTGCCAACGAGGTAAAGTACGGATGAGGTTTGCAGACCCGCAAGGGTACGGAACCTTTTCCAACTCAGAACTTGTTGGCTGCGTAGGGCAGGAATGAGGGGCAGCGGGTAAGCTGCTGTTCCGAGACCCGAACAAGGGAGAGTGGAGTTAAGGTCCCAAAAGGCGCGCTAAGTGTAGCAAACCTTGTCGAGAACCTAAGACAGTGGGGAGGTAGGCTTAGAAGCAGCCACCCTTTAAAGAAAGCGTAACAGCTCACCCATCGAGGTTCTTGGCGGGGAAAATGGACGGGGCTAAGCGCGCTACCGATACTCCACCGGCGCTCGGCGAAACCGCAACTCACCGAAAAGTTTAAATAAGCACTCTAAAAAGAGCTGTAATGGAAAACAATTACAATCTTTTGCCTGTTGTGGAAAGAGAGGCAGCAGATGAATTTGTGAGAGAGATGGGAGAGCATCGCAACGATTACGTGCAGAGACAACTTCACCATCTGGTGGATAAGAATCCTTGGGTAGCAACCTTTGCGATAGAATACGCAAAAAGTTTTGAAAGTGATGAAGCAAAGGGTGCTGCTGTTTCAGCTGTTGTGATGGCATACAGGCTTATGGAACACCAAGCGATGCGAGAGAGAACTCGCTCAACAATTGAGAGAAAGTTGAATTAGCAAGAAACTTCATACTTATATTCTTATCTTGTTGCGGTGGAGAGCGTTCGGGTAGGCAGGCGTGGATTCTGCGCAGAAGCGTTTCCGTGAGGAGGCGTGGAGCGGGATCCAACGAGAATCTTGGCGTTAGTAAGAACAAATTGCCCTGAGAATGGGCAGCGTCGAAAGGGCACGGTTTCCTCGGCACTATCGTTTAACCGAGGGTTAGTCGGCGCCTAAGCCATGCCTTAACTGAGTATGGCGAATGGGTATCCGGTTAATATTCCGGAACTGGCTAGTTTCGTTTAGTGCACGAGTGAGCTTCCGGATAAGCAGAGGCTCGAGAGGGCTAGCGAGCGAGAAGGGCAGGGAGCGTAATGCACAGATCTGTCTCAATCGCCGCGAATCTGCTGATTCCAGGAGCCCGTGAAAAGCTTGTGCATAGAGGCTAGCTAGCCGTACCAAGAACTTGCACAGGTGCCCTAGCTGAGAAGGCTAAGACGTGAGGGGAGAATCTGACTAAGGGAATTCGGCAAGTTGGCCCCGTGCCTTCGGCAGAAGGGGTGTCTATGGATGTGCTTGACTCTGTTAAGTGCATTCGTAGATCGCAGTGACAAGGACTGCCCGACTGTTTACCAAAAACGTAGCCGGTTGCTAATCCGAAAGGACTTGTATAACCGGTGAGACCTGCCCAGTCACGGTGCTTGAAAGCCCTTTTCAAGGGGCCTAAGACCCGTGAAACGGCGGGCCTAACTATGAGGCTCTTAAGGTAGCGTAATGCCTTGTCGTCTGAATGGCGACGTGCATGAATGGTTTAACGAGGTAGTCACTGTCCCTAGTCAGAGCCCTCTGAACTCACTTACCGGTGAACATGCCGGTGTCGCCTAGTGGGAAGAGAAGACCTTGTGGACCTTTACCGCAGCTTGTTGCTGCGATTTTAGGAGGGATGCATAGCATAGGTGGGAGCGCAGAAGCTAACGCTCCGGCGTTAGTGGAGCACCAGTGTAATACCACCCATCTCTCCTGAAATCGCTAACTTCCTTCGGGAAGGACACCAGCAGGTGGGCGGTTTGGCTGGGGCGGCACCCTGCAGAAAAGATATCTGCAGGGCCCAAAGGTAGGCTCAGCCAGGTTGGAGATCTGGCGTTGAGTGCAGGGGCAAAAGCCTGCCTGACTGTGTCCTGCACAGCAAGGGACGCAGAGGCGAAAGCCTGGCCCAGCGACCCCACGTGGCCTTTTAATGGGGCCCGTGTGTGACAGAAAAGGTACCCCAAGGATAATTGGCTGGTCGCGCCCGATAGTTCATATTGACGGCGCGGTTTGGTGCGTCGCTGTCGGCTCTTCCTATCCTGGTAGTGCACAAGCTACCAAGGGTGTCGGAGTTCACGCATTAAAAGGGATCGTTAGCTGGGTTAAGAACGTCGTGAGACAGTTTGTATTATATCTGCTAGGCGCGTGGTTGTCTGAGTGGAACGAGCGTTTAGTACGAGAGGAACGGCGCTCGGGTGCCTCTGGTGTGCGGTTGTCATGTGGCAGGCCGCGTAGCTACGCACCACGTGGATAAGTCCTGAAAGCATCTAAGGACGAAGCCACCCGCAAGACGAGACAACAAAGGCCGTCGTAGAAGACGACGTTGATAGAGCTGCTGTGTAAGAGCCAAGGCAACGAGGCTTTAAGCACGCAGCTACTAACAGCCTCACGAATACCTCCTACTCGCATGCAAACTTCTAGTTTGTTCGTACTTGTTTGAACTTTGTCCAAATGACAACCGGTTTGCGGTAAGTCTGTTGGGAGAATTTCATGCGGCTTGCTGAAGACAACAAAGCATTTTTATCTCTGTTATGCTGCCGAGCCACTAAGTGGCGAAGGAGATTTTGTTGGCGAGCGTTTTGAGAAGGTGCGCGCTTTTATAGCGTTGTATCTTGTAAATGATAAAAAAACCGAAAGATATACAAACATACGCTAAGCTGTTCGTTTATGAACGAGTTTAAACAAAGAAATGACCACTACAGGATTAGTCCTACTGCTAAGTTTGTTGCTCATGCGAGAGCACTGTCGGATATTCCTTATTCTCCGGAAATTGCAGAAGCTGTTAATGCAGGGGAAGTCACGCGCAGATTTTTAGGCGATGTAGATAAAATGCAATTTTTAGTCGGTGTTACAGCACCTTATGTTGAGGCGAGATACAAAGCTGTCAATCGCGGATTAATGCTAAAAGGATTTAGGAATGTTTTGGAGCTCGCTATGGGGGTTTCTCCGAGAGGGCTAGAGCGTGCCTCAAAAAGTTTGGGAATTTATGTTGGAACGGACTTGCCAGGTTTGTTGGAAGAAAGCTCAGAGATTCTTAGAGGAATAGCTCTAAGGCATGATATCTGTACAGATTGTCTTTACTTCTGTCCTGCGAATGCACTGTCAGAGGAGCAGTTAAGAACTGCTTCCGAGCATTTCAAAGGAGAGAGATTTGGAATTTGCCACGAAGGGCTTTTAATGTATTTAACAAGAGATGAGCAAGCAAAATTGGCGGGCAATTTGAGAAAGTTGCTTGTTCAATCTAACGGATATTGGATAACTCCTGATGTAAACTCTATTGAGCAGATGGAAAAGTGGCTTAATGTTTATCCGCCAGAGATAAGGAAAACTTTGGAGTCAGCTCTTGCAGGAATTTCAGAGAAAACTGGAAGGAATGTAAAAGAGAATAACTTTTCAACTAACGAAGAGGCAGAGAAATTTTTTACCAGTTTGGGCTTTACTGTGGAGACATTTCCGTTTTATGATGGAAGTGAGCTTTCAACTTCAAGGTTGCTTCCAGAAGATTTAAAGCCGAGAATATTGGGTTCTCTTTCATCAAGAGCTGCATGGATTTTAAAGCCAAAAGTGTAATTTAACTAAGCCACGAGTGAGGTGAATGGTTTGGTCGGAGCGGGCTGCAACCGATCGAACCCTTTGAACCCAGTTATGCGCTAGGAGCGGAATGAAGCGAAGAAGTTGGGCTCGCAGACGTTATTTTTTCCTATTCTTTAATATGCGGTGAAAAATCAGTCTGATATGTGTCAATCTTGTGGCAAGATAGCGAAAGTTTTATCACTGAAAAGGAGTTTGTAATTTACGAAAAATATTTAAAGCCAAATACTATATAGCAATATGCAACGCAAGCATGTCTTTGCGGTTCTTGGAGTGTTAGCTGCAATTGGGATTGCGTTAGCTTTTGCTAACCTAAACCACAAAGCTAACGCGGCGCCTGCAAACGTGCAGTTTGATGTAACCAGCTTTTTGACAAAAGGAGAAGTGCTGCAAGGCGTACAAGAAGAAGTATTCTTTGCACGAAGGAATCTTTGCAGGCGAAACCTTTATTTAGAAGGTGACGACAATCAGTGCACTTTTACCTGCCCAACCAAAAGTGGCAGATGCACTCCGGGAGAGAAGGCGTGCGATGAAGACCTAGGTACGCCGCCAACGCACGCGTGCGAGTACGAGTGCACTTCCCGCGGGACATGGGGCCCCGGCACGGAGTGCTCGTACAACATGTGCAATGGTGGCCAGTGTCTTTAACCGCGCCTAAACGCTGATTTTTTTGTTTTTTCTTTTGGTTCAATAATTTTAAGATGAGGGATTATCTAGAGCTGCGAATTATGAGGCGACGCCTACTAGCACTAAAGTGCGGAGCTTTCGCTTGCTTTACATTCATTATTGCAGTGTATTTGCCGACGGAAAATCTTTTCCGCCGCACTGCGGTTAAAACGTGTTCTTATGCACGCAGTTACTAGCACGGTGCCGCTCAAATTCAAACTGAAGCGGCCATAGCGCGCTTCCTCGCTCATGCCGATTCACGACGCGCTCGCGAATCAAAACTCACGCTTACGTCTTATTCTCAAAAGATTTATTTAGAAGCAGCTTAGCTACATTCTTTTCCAATAAGCTAAAGTCTATGACAATTTCTTATATCTTTTTAGAATAAAAACATGACGTAATTCATTCCCTCGCCTATTTCTGTCTTTCAACGCGAAAATGGTGCAACACTTTTGCAGGTGCGAGGTTGCACCTCCGCACTTATGAAAAAATTTAGATTGCGTATATATATTTTATTTCGATCTATAGAAGCAATTTCAGTTGACTAAAGCAACGCAATTTTTGAGGACAACTGTGCAAAGTGGATAAAGTTCTGCGTCTGTGTGAGTTTTAACTTAAACTCGCGCAGTTCGCTCTCCTGCTGCGAGAAGTGGAGTTTTTACCTGTCAAAGTTAGCTAGCTCTTAGCCGGCTAAATTGCACTTTCCAATTGATGTACCCTGTTGAAAAAGTCTTAAAAGAACATGATGCATGGTAATCAAAATTCATTCGGGCAATGCCAAAAAAAGAAGTTAAGCTGGTTAAAAAATTAAACGGTTTGTTGAAACAA
>RFLC01000253.1 GCA_003694055.1 Candidatus Pacearchaeota archaeon
ATATAGTCTTGTTGTGGTGCTTGCATTATTAGATCCTTGAAAGGAATTACTAAATATAGTAGTCTCAAAAAATGAAACCGAAAACATAAAATCCTATGAAGAAGAAATATCTCTCTGAAATTGGACTCAACAATAATGAAGCAAAAGTCATTGAGGCACTCATCTTGCACAAGGAGCTCACCTCATCTCAACTCCAAGAAGAGACTGAACTAACAAAAAGCACTCTCTTTCGAGTCCTCTCAGAACTGAAAAGGAAAGGTATCATCGCCCATGACTTTAAGCAACGCCACAATACTTATCGCCTGAGCCAACCCCAAGCACTCGTCCGGCTTGTATCGCGAAAACGGCGCGAATTCAGACGCATGGAACTTGAACTGGAAGAACTCCTGCACAACATCCAGAGCGAGCATGCCAAACAATCAGCAACAGTAGAGGTGTATTATGGAACAGAACAGGCAATTGCTCTTACAGAACGAAGTTTGCTAGCAAAGAATAAACTCATCTATGACTTTGGAAACTTAGACGCGCTCTGGGAGCTGATTGGGAAAAGTTTTGATGAAAACATCTACATTAAAGAGCGCATGGAGCGGAAAATTTTCCTCAAGATGCTTACCTATGACACGCCCGCCGCTCATCATCTTAAAAAAAATGACAAAACCCAGCTTCGGGAGGTAAAAATCATGACTCATATAACACCAATTGATGCATACTGGAAAGTGTATGATGACACTGTTACCATTTACTCTAATATCAAAGAAAAGTTCGTGATTAACGTACGCAGCGAGACGCTTGCCCAGCTCTTTCGCCACATGTTTGAGGTTATGTGGGAATCTGCGCAATAATAAACTGGACACAAATGAGCATTTCTTGATACGCTAAAAGGAAATATGAACACACGAGCGCTTGCGCGCACTCTCTATAACATCAACGCTATCCGGTTTGGAGAGTTTCGGCTGAAAAGCGGCATTCTCTCCCCCTTTTATATTGACCTCCGTGTTACCATCTCGTATCCCGACGTCCTGAAAACAATTGCCGAAACATTCTGGGAACGCATCCAACCTCTCTCCTTTGACCGCATTACCGGGGTTCCCTACACCGCTCTCCCTTTTGCAGTTGCGCTCTCCCTTGAGCACAATCTCCCGATGGTGCTCCGCCGAAAAGAAGCAAAATCATACGGGACAAAAAAAATTATTGAAGGAGAGTTCAAAAAGGGGGACACCTGCTTGGTTATTGAAGATGTAATAACATCTGGGGCATCTGTATTTGAAACCATAGAGCCGCTTGAAACGGCAGGACTCATTGTCTCTGATATCGCCGTTCTCATTGATCGCGAGCAAGG
>RFLC01000022.1 GCA_003694055.1 Candidatus Pacearchaeota archaeon
ATTAAGATGTATATACAAACGTATATACACAAACCCGCGCGGTTCAGAAAAGTGCGCGCGGCGACGCTCGCGCCGCGCGAGCGCGACAATTTTTTAAACAAAGGTTTTTTAGCAAGCTTGGCCCGTTAGTCTAGTGGTAAAACGGCTCGTTTACGCCGAGCAGTCCGCAGTTCGATTCTGCGACGGGCCATTTTGCACACAAACACAAATTTCGTCTTCCTCACAAACACCCATAAACGCTTTCTCGCGCCGCCCAACGCTCGCGCGAGTTCTGCAACGCTCTCTCCTTAGAATTTCTGTCGGCAAAATGCACTAGCGCGAAACGCCAAGCAAGCGTAACAGCCAAAAATCCCACGCCAAAAACTCCTAACGCCTGCTCCACAAAAACTGAATCCTCTTACTCAACGCGCGGCGCGAGCGCAAATGAGAGCAGCACCTCGCCTGTTGAAAAATCAACCTTCAACGGCGCTTTGCTTGAAAAACTAATTGTAACCTTTGGAGAAATCTTGCTCCCTTTTATGAACTTGTTGATGTACTCGAGAGAGTAGCGAGCCATGCTGCTCCCTGAGTGAATTTCAACCTCATCAGAGGTGAACTCAGTCCTTGCAGAGTTCAAACCCTTTGCCTCAACAATAAACCTGTCCGGCTCAGCAATCAGCGTGCAAACATCTGAAACAATGCTGCAATCCTCAATCACTTCTGAAAACATCTCAGAGTTCATCTTAATAACCGAGTCAAACTCCCACTGCGGAACCTCTTTATCCTCAGAGTTGATTTCAATCAGCGCCAAGCCAAAGTCCCTCCTTAACTTGTCTTGAAGTGTTATCTTGAGCACGTTGTCCTCGCGCGCAAAGCTGAGCGTTGTGCCCGGTCTGCATCTCCTAAGCACTGCCTTCAAATTGTTCAAGTTAACCCCAAGCACTTCCTCCTTCTCAACTTCAAATGTCGAGAAGAGCGAAGCAGGAAGCTTGAAGTGCACCATCGCAACCGTCGCAGGATCAAACGCAGTCAAACTCAAACCCTCTGGCTTGACCTTCAAACGCACCTCCACAACAAGCTCTGAGATTATCGTGACTATGTCTGTAAAAATCTTCGGATTTTGAAGCACAAGTTTCATGCCTTTTGAAGATGTCCTTAACTTTTAAGCTTTGCTGTTCTCTGCTGTTCTTTTCGCCCTAAGC
>RFLC01000254.1 GCA_003694055.1 Candidatus Pacearchaeota archaeon
AGCCTCGCCTTTGGGTTCTTCTCAAAGTAAAGCCTAGCTGAAATACCTTTCAACAACTGCAGTGCTTTTGCCGGCGACAAATTTAGTTTTATCTCAACAACGCAATGTAACTCATGCAAAAGTAATGCCCGCTCAGCTCCAAAAATTTTTACGCCGCGCTGCACCTAAAGCGCGCTCATGTAAGCAGCCACCAAACTTCTCTACTCTTCCCACTTCACATCGGCTCGTAGCTCTCCCAATATTTTAGTTCAATGAACACTCCCTTGCTCACTTTTTATTATTTTTAGAAATATAATTTTACTAGAAGCTCGCCCCGAGGCAGAAATTCATCACCAAGCTAAAGCGCGCGGCAGACGTATCACACTTGGGAGAGCTTCTAAAGCAAAAATATAAATAATGGAGTTAGTTGGCAGATTCATGCTGCCCGGTTTAGGCGGAGTGAGTCCGAAGAGGATGCAATCAATGCTGAAACAGCTCGGCATTGAGCAGGAAGAGATTGAGGCAAAGCGCGTTATTATTGAGAAAGCCGACGGCAAAATTGTGATTGAAAACCCGAGCGTGCAGAGAATCACGATGCAAGGGCAAGAAAGCTTCCAGGTTGTTGGAGAAGTGAGAGAGGAAAAAGGCGTTAGCGAGGAGGACATAAAGCTTGTGCAAGAAAAGACAGGAGTGAGTGAAGAGAGCGCGAGAAAAGCCCTTGAAAAGACCGGCGGAGATATTGCAGAGGCGATTCTAGAGCTTAGTTAAAATGCGAGTTTCTCGACGGAATTTTAACGAGAGATGTTATGAGCTAGTGCGCAAGGTTCCAAAAGGCAAAGTCACAACTTACGCTGAAGTCGCGCGAGCTCTTGGGACGCGCGCGTACAGAGCAGTTGGAAATGCAATGGCGAAAAGTCCTGGAATGCCGCAAGTGCCCTGTCATAGAGTGGTGCGCTCCGACGGCAAAACCGGCGGCTTTGCTTTGGGAACAAAAAAGAAAATCCAAATGCTCGCAAAAGAAGGAGTAAAGGTAAGAAACGGAAAAATCAATCTTGAAAAATATTTCTTCAAGTTACGTTAACTAGACATTCCTCAATGCAGCTATCTGCACAAACCCTGAGCAAGTTGAGTTTGAAGCTAACCCCTCGGAAAGATAAATTCTCCAATAAGTTTCGCGAGTAGCTTCGTTGAATGTGTCGTTCTTCCTAAAGTCCAAGTCAAAGGAAGTTTCATTGACAAAGCTTGAAGTAAGATTTTTGTACAGCTGTTCAAACTGCGAGAGAGTCAGATCGCCTGGATTGGAGCTCGTTAGGTTGTACTTCTCAAACCCTATGCTTATGTTAACGCCTCCTGTGCAATTCATTGAGTAATTGTCGCCAGGCGAACGGGCATATCCTTCCAGTGCAATGTCAATCACCACATTTCCCAAGTTGGTCACATTGCCCTTGCTCTCATTTGAAACCTCCTTCGGCTTCACTACTCCGTAATCTATCGTGCCAGGGAAGCTTATTGCAAGCAACGAGTTGATTGAAACGCTGTCTGAGGATGTGGTTGAACTGCCTTTTGTGTCTGTCGCATTCACTTCGCAAATCCAACTTTGGCTTTCGTTTGCGTTCGCGTAATACCAAACCTCAAACCCGCATGTGAAATTGCAGCTCGTTCCAGAGCAGTTGTAAAGCGCGCAGCTCGAGTTAGTGTAATGGTTGTTGTTGTCGTCAGTTGAACTTGCGTTGACTTGAGAGCTGTCGTAGAAAACTGCAGTCAGGTTTGTTATATCTGTGTAACCTTCGTTGTCTTTCACATTTCCTGTGCAATTAACAAACTTCACGCCTCCTCCAACCAAGTCAATCTCGTCCGGCGGACTGGGGAACTCGTCATCCACAACAACGTTGCTCAGCAGAGGCCTGCCTTTTATTTTGTTCAGTGTCACGTTTATCTCTGTCACGCTCGGAGCTTTAGCGAGAGTTGAGTTTGCAAAACCTTCGTAGGAGGAATTCTCCGCATGCACAACAACCAACTCCCCGTCGTAAGCGTTGATTGTCGCTGAGTAAAACCCTGTCTGGCCTGGCGGTCCTGAGGTTTGGGTTTGCACAAAGCTCCCGCTC
>RFLC01000255.1 GCA_003694055.1 Candidatus Pacearchaeota archaeon
CGTTAACGTTAGAAGTTCAATTAAACTGGGCAAAAGAGGATGCGAACACAACTCATTGCAAGCTTGCTTGCACTTGCTTTTCTTTTAGCTTTACCTCTGGTCAGCGCAGCTTTCTCAGGTTCTGACCCTGCCGGCGACGCCTCGCCCGGAGCAATTGATATAATTAACGGAGAAATTCAGGTGAGTGAGAATTACTTTGATGTCACATTCACTTTAGCAGAACCAATCGGCACGCCGCCAACAACCCACACCTACACCTACAAAGTTGTGATAAACGACGAGGACGTTTATTCTGTCAGCGTTCAGGACAGCGGCCAAGTCACCTGCAGAGTTGGAGTTTGCGGGCAGAGCGGGCCTTACAGGAATGTCGTTGTGAGCGGGAACACAGTCAGCTTTCGCGTATTGACGAATTTCTTAAATGTCAACGCACCAACTCCTAGCGATAGCGTGGTTATGCAAGCAAGAGAATCCCGCTACGGAAACCTTTTGAATGGAGATGAATTAAGATTGCAATTCTCAAGTGAAGGTTGCACGACAAACGCTGACTGCAACGACGGGGTGTTTTGTAACGGGCAGGAGCAATGCGTAAATGGGCAGTGCCAAGCTGGCCAGCCTGTGACTTGCAACGACGGAGTGAGCTGCACGCAGGACAGCTGCGATGAAAATTTGGACAGATGTGTTAACACTCCAGACAACAACCTCTGCTCTGCTGGACAAACTTGCGATGCACAACAAGGTTGTGTTGAAACTGGCAGCTCAGGCGGAGGGAATGGGCAGGGCGGAAACCAAGGAGGAAGCTGCACATCCAACGCAGATTGCGACGACAACATCGCATGCACTTTTGACACTTGCGTCGAAGGGCAGTGCTACAACCTGCCAAACGACAACTTCTGCGGCGAGGGAGAGTATTGTAATGCGCAGAGTGGAAGGTGCGAAGCTGAAGATGTGAGCTGTCAGTTAGAGTTAGACTCAACTAATGTTGCTTTTAATAACGACTTTTGGAATAGGTACACAAGGACAGGCAATATTGAGGTCTTTCTCGTGCCTCGCTCATCAACATCGCCTGTGAAAAATAGAGCTTATGGATTGGATATTGTTATGAGAGCAAATTATGATGAAGACAAGGGTACGCCTTTTGTGAGTGCATCGTTTCCGATTGTTTATAATCCTACGGAAATTGAAATAATAAACACTAATCCAACAGGTTTTGGAGAGATATGGAGTGTTGACACTTCTAGAAGTAGCTTTTCTCATGATTGGTTACTCGCTGGATATTACCCAATTTTTAGAACAGACGGATCTCGTGAAAGTGATCCAACAGATGGAGATACTATTTTTGGTGTGGCAAGCGGCTTTACATGGGTGCCTGTCATTTGCCCAATGAGAAGGAGCTATGTTCTCGGAACAATATGGGTTAAACCAGTTTCTGATAGGTTTACTATTGAACTCCCTTCAATAATTCCTGGTACTTTAAGGGATACAAGTGTTGCCCACATTGCATCCTTTGCGCCGGGGCATCCGGAAATACCACACTCACGCTTTGCTCTTTCAATGGAGGTCTGCGACCCAGCGACAGAAAACTGCCCGGCAGAATGCTCAACAAACGCAGATTGCGACGATGGTTTGGCTTGCAATGGACAAGAGCAGTGCCAGCAAGGTGTTTGTGTTTCTGGAACGCCGCCAAACTGCGCAGAGCAACCGAACGACATTGAGTGCACTATTGACAGGTGCGAGGAA
>RFLC01000023.1 GCA_003694055.1 Candidatus Pacearchaeota archaeon
AGCGCAAGAAGGGGATAAAGAGAGCAGGGATAAATTGGTTTTGCACAACTTAGGGATTGCAATTGAGCTAGCCTGGCGATACAAGCAGAGAGTTCCGCATGTTGAACTTGATGATTTAATTAGCGAGGCAAGCATAGGTTTAATCAATGCAGTTGATAATTACGACCCTTGTAGGAGAACTAAGTTCAGCACTTATGCGTTTGATTGCGCCCGTTATCGAATTCAGCAGTATCTTGCAGATTCTTCCCACATTAGAATTCCGAACAATGTGAGACGCAAGGTCTTTAATGTTGTTAGGGTTGCTGATGAGTTGAGGGTTAGGAAATGTCGCGAGCCAACAGCGGAGGAGGTTGCAGAAGAGCTGAATGCTTCGCAAAATAGAAAGCAGTACAGACCTGATTTTGTTGAGTTGGCGCTGCGCGCTTACAGAAATCGTTATCCTTTCTCTTTGTACCAGCCGTTTTATCCTAACGACGATAGGCCTTTGATTAAGTTTGTTGCTGCGCGCAATGGAAATGGGAGGAATGGCGTTGAGCTGAAAATGCTTCGGGAGGATGTTGATAGATTGCTTAGGCGTTTGGATGTGCGCGAGAGGGACAAAAAGCTGTTTCGCATGGTTTATTTTGAGGGCAAGTCGAAAAGCGTGGCTGGCAAGAAGTTCGGACTTACGCGCGAGCGGGCAAGACAGATTTGCGATTATGTTCTTGAAGAGTTGAGAAAGGTTATGAGGTGATTTTGTTGCCGCGCTTCGCAGCTCGCGCCTCGTTTGTAATGAATGCAGTGTTCAGTTCTTTGAGTATTGATTGATATGTGCAAGTGGAAAACTCTTGGTGCAGAACGCTCTTAACTTCACACACAAACGCAATCACTTCCGACTAGAGCTTCGCGCGTGCGGTTATATTTATATATTGATGTGCATTTTAAGTTAAATGCAAAAAAGAGGTCAGGTGACGATTTTTATTATCGTCGCTGTTGCTATTGTTGCAGGAGTTTTGACTTATTTGCTTGTGCAGAAAAGTGTTGGGAGTGAGAGCGTGCCAAGCGATTTGAAGCCGGTGTTTGATACTTACTTGTCGTGCATAAGGCAGGAGGCAAGGAATGCTGTTGATATCGCTCTAACGCAAGCTGGCTACATCGAGCCGCCGGAGTACGATCCGCCCAGCGATTACGCTCCCTTCTCGTCTGAACTGAACTTTCTCGGCATACCTGTGCCTTTTTGGATGTACCAGTCTGGCAACGGCTTAATCAAAGAGCAGATTCCGACTGAGCAGGAGATGGAACGTCAGATTGGAGATTTCATTCAGGAGCGTTTGAAAGAGTGCGACTTGCAGGAATTTCTTTCGCAAGGAATTGAGGTTGAGGTTGACGAGCCGATTGTGAATGTCAATTTGGAGGATGACAAAATGAGAGTGGACGTGCGCGCGGCGATGAGCGCGAGCGATGGCGAGACAAGCGCGAGGAAAACGCGTTACAAGGTTGAGATACCGACGCGGTTGAAGAGGTTTTACAAGGTTGCGAAAGAGATTTATCAGCGCGAGAAAGAGGAAGGTTTTTTGGAGCAGTATGCAATTGACACGCTAAACCTGAACGCTCCTGTCGACGGGGTTGAGATTCAGTGCGCGCCAAAGGTTTGGTCAACGCGCGAAGTTGTCGAGGGAGTGAAGCGCGCGCTCGCAGACAATTTTGCGACGATAAAATTCTCGGACAAGTATGTTAAGGGCAAGGAAAGGGAGTACTTTTTGGTTGACATGGGGATTGGGGAGCAGGTTAGCGTGCTTTATTTTCCTGACTGGCCAAGCAAGATTGAGGTTTCTGGAGAGGGGGTGAGCAAGGCGACGATGGTTGCAAAACCGATTGGAGCAGAGCAGGGGCTTGGCGTGCTTGGCATGTGCTATGTGCCGTATCATTTTGTTTACGACATCAGCGTGCCTGTGCTTGTGCAGATTTACGACGGAGAGGAGAGCTTCCAGTTCCCGATTGTTGTGCTTGTTGACAACAACCTTCCGCGGCAAATCAAGTCAAAGTTGAACTTGAGCGCAAGCGGGCAGGGAGCAGAGTTTGACCTTTGCAAGTACCGCACTCAAACACTGCAAGTGAATGTGTTTGATTCCAACTTCCGGCCTGTGAATGCTGACCTTTCATTCGGTTGTTTTGAGCAGAGGTGTCCGCTTGGCAAGGCAAAAGGCGGAACTCTCGTCGCAAAAGTGCCGCAGTGCGTTAACGGGTTTGTGTATGCAAGCGCAGACGGGTATGTGAAATCAAAGGCAAAGGTTTCGACAAACAGAGAGAACAGCGTTGATGTGCTGATGGAGCGCAAGTTCCCGGTGAGGGTTGAGCTTTTTGTGAACGGAAGGAAGTTTGATGCGCAGAACTCTCGCGCGGTTGTTTCGTTCTTGCGCGACGACGGATTTGGAGCGTCGCTGGCAATCCCAGAGTCTGGAACGAATGTTGTTGAGTTGCCCGACGGGAATTATGAGATTAGGGTTTATGTTTACTCAAACTCCAAGCTTAGTTTGCCGCCAAGCACGCAGGTGAAGTGCGTGCAGGTTCCTAAGCAGGGCTTGCTCGGCGTGTTCGGAGCAAAAGAGGAGAACTGCTTTAATGTTCAAACCCCTGCGACGAGCTTGAACTTTGCTCTCATCGGAGGAGGAAAGCTTAAGCGATTTTTGACTCAGCAAGAGCTTAGCACTGGCCGCTTGAACTTGTTTGTTCCTTCGTTCGGCAACCCGAGCTCGATTGATGAGCTGCAACGCAACTTTGTCTTGTTTGGCTCAAGCGAGCTAGGCTTGGAAGTCGGAGGTGGAAATGCAAGGAGATAGTTTGTTAGCAGGTGAAAGGGTTGGGCGCAAGGGTTGGCTAGTTTTAGTGATGCTCATGCTGGTAGTGGTTTTAGCAGGGGTTGCGTGGAGTGTGGAGGTGAGCGCGCAGGCAGTCGGGCCAGTTGGAGCGGCTCAGGGAGGAGCTGTTGCTAACCCTGACGCGCCGTTCGCGCGAGCTAGCGCTAGCACTTCTTTCTCGAGTTCAACTGGCACAGGCGCGAGTTTTGTTACAAGGCAGGAGCAAGCGACTTACCAGCCAACAGGTTCGCTGCTCGGCAGGTCGCAGCCAATAAACGAGAGAGACATTTGCGTTAACCGAGGGGATTTGATTTTGAACGTTAGGCCGTTCAGTTGCAAACCTCAGGTTGTGAGGAGCGACTTGTTGGAAGAGCAGGATGTGCAGGTGTTTTGCGAGCTCGATGCTGTGAAAGCCAATCCATTGCTTGATGCGATAACATTGCGCAACGTTAGAATCAAGGCAGACGCTCCGCCTGAGGTGCGCGGCACAGCGTTCAGGCCTGCGAAAGCAGCGTTGAGGAGAAGGAGTGTTGTACTTGACAACCCGCTCTACGGCAACCTTGGGTATGTTGTGATTGTGCTGAAAAGGCAGCCTGTTGAGGCGCGCATGCCAGACTCTGTCACGGTCAACTTCAGCGTTGAGCTTGACTACTCTGCAACAAACGCGTTTGGAGTGGGCAGAGAGGAGTTCATGCTCTCGCCGACAACTGACGAGGAATGGGAGAGAACAAGATTCCAAGGAGCGTTCTGGCGAGGGAAGTATTTCTTGCGTTTAGAGGATGTTGACAACAATCGCGCAAGGGTTTCGGTTTACGATGGCAGGGAAAAAATAGCAAGCGCAGTTGTCAATAAGGGCGAGCTCTCTAGGCCGATTTACTTGCGAGGGAGTTTTTGCAATGAGGGGTTGCAGATAGCTTACGACGAGCTGATTTCCGACGAGCCGCGCGCTGAGATTGAGGTGACGCAGGATTTCTCGACCGACAAGTTCTTGGTTGGAGAGCGCGAGAAGTTCTTTGGCAACAAGTGCATTGCAACAGATTTGCAGGTGAACGAGGACGGGGTTAGCGGGAGCGTTAAGGTGAGGTGCGGCACGCGTTCGTTCACGCTGAGCATTGGCAACGCACTTGGCAAGGATGTGCATTTTGAGTTCAGAGGCAAGCAGTACGCTCCTAAGTTTGAAAGTGGCAAGTACGTGCTTGACCTGCGCGACATTGAGAGCAAGTGGAACGGCACTTATGAGCTCGGAGAGAACAACGAGCTTTTCTGGACGCCGTCAAAAGTCGGGAGGATTGAGAAGGTTATCGACGAGAACAACAGACTCAAGTCAGAGTTCAGCTCTGGAAAGCAATTTTTTGATTTGGTGAGGGCTAAGCTGGTTGAGTTCAAGAATGCTAGGGAAGAAACTTCGCAAGAGAGCAAGATTGAGCCGGGTGCAAGGGCTTATTACGACAAGGCAATTGCAAATTATGAGCGCGTGGCAGATGAGTACACAAAAGCGCGCGACCCAAGCGGGAGGTTTTATGGCGAGCGGGCGTTGAGGAATGCGATTGAACTGGCAAGGGCGTTTGGCGACACTGAAACCATGCAGAGATTGACTGGGAAGTACTCTCGCCTTTATCCGGACGGAGATTATGTCGAGGAGTTCAAGAGGGAAGTGGACAAGAGGAAGGGTCTTGACTATTCTGGCTCTGTTGCGACAATTCAGTTGAATGGCAAGGAGACGCTTGTGCGCCTGACAGGGTTCCACATGCCTCAAGAGCGTTCAACTGCGACTTTTGTGTTTGCTAACGAGCAGCGCACGCTTGCGCGGGGAGGAAGGGTTGGGCTTTATCTTGATGATAAGAAAGTTGCAGATGTTGTTTTGCGAGAGGTCGGGCTTGGCAGGGCAAAGATAGATGCGTATTGCGTGCGCGACGGAAGGATTGCCGACGAGCCTGTGAGCTACAACCTGCGCGAAGACGGAGGGAGCGTGAGCGTGTGCGGAAAGATGAGCGCAACTCTCTTGCATGCAGATGTTGCGAGCGTGGCGAAGTTGCGCGTGCTGCCGTTTGTTGGCGAAGGCAAATCTGTTGGGCAGTTTGATGTGACAATTGGCATTGAGAAGCGTGCGTTCAAGCTCAACACTCTTGACGCGCTTGAGAAAATCAACTCGCTCAACCGCACAATTGCAAAATGGCAGCGCATGTCAGACCAGCTTGGGCAGTTTGTTTCAGGAATGAAGGGCGCTTGCTTAGCAACTTCAATGGCTTTGAGCTTTAAGAATTTCCTCGGAGGGTTGAATGGGGAGTCGCTTGCGCGGCAGGAGGTGATGTCAGGAGACAACGGATGGAAAGCAAAGTGCGAGGAATGGGTTAGTCAAGGAAGGTATGTTTCAATGACTGCCTGCTACAACGCTCACGCTGGAGAGATTGATGGAGATGTGGCAAGGTATGCGGGCGTGATAAACAGGATTAATGCAGAGATTAACGCAGTGCAGGCAAGGCATCAGGTTTCTTCTGGTGGAGGATTGTTCAACCTCTTCGGAGGTTCGGCAGTTGACAGCGATAAGGTTAGGGAAGAGCTTGCGCGGATTGCCAAGCGCCGCTACGGCGACTTGGAGATAGATGTTTCCTCGCTCCCGCATGGCTGGACTGATGCGAGCGGAAAGCAAAAGGACAAGGTCAAGGTGAGCGAGCTTTTGTCAGATGAGAATGTGAAGAACGGGCTTGTGACAACTGATGCTGTGCGCTCTATCATGCTTTACGGCGAGCTCAAGCGCTCGGGTGGGGTGAGCGAGGTGCAGCGAGCCAACCTCGACGACAAATTGAAAGAGGTTGCAGGGTTGGTGAACAACAACAGGATTGTTTACAGCTCGATGCAAAAGCGCGAGCAGCTTGTGAGCGAGGGCTTTGCGCGGCCGCTTGTTCTCTCATCGTTCGCTTCAAAGGCAACTCCTGTGAATGTTGTTCCAGCAGCAAGGGTGGCAAACAAGCTCAGCTTCAGCCCGGGCGTGACGCACACAACAAGCGTGATAGTTTCCGCGAAGAATGCAAAAGGAGGCGGGACTTTTGATAGCGGAACTTACATTCTTGGCTTGACCGAGGCAGATCCTTCTAAAGGTTACTTCCTTGTTAAAGATGTTTACTTGAAGAAAGGGAATGAGTTTGAAAAGTTGCCTCCTGAGCTGGCGAAGGAGTTTGCAAACACCTACAACCTCGGGCTTGTGCGGGCGGCAGAGAGCGTTGGGTATCACAATCCAATTGCAAAGCAGGACAGGGTTGTGAGGTATTTTGAGAACGAGCCTTACAAGGGCATGCCTGCGATTGTGCCGTTTGATTTGGAACGGGGTTGGTATGCTGCAACTAAGCAAACCCTGCCTGTGTTCGGAGGGATAGGTGCGTTTGACGCTAGCGGAAAGGTTGTGAGCTTCTGGCTTTGCAATGTTGGAGAGAACGGAAGGATTGAGTTTGAGAAAGGCATTGGAGATGATGTCTGCCAGCAAATCAACCTGAACACAGGCCAGCCGCTTGGAGTGTTCCCTGGGTTGAGCGCGAGCGAGGCAAGGGCGCTGGTTGACAAGGCAGTGAGGGCAGTGCAAGATGCTGCAAATGCCTACGGCTCTGGCAAGAGGTATGTGAGGGTTGCAGGAACGCAGGTTGAGGTTGGCAAGCCAGCAGTTGGCAAGCCAGAAACGCAATGCCAGGACTTCATGTCCCCCACTGACTGCTTGATTTTGTTCAATGTTTGCGACCCAGTGATTTGCCCGCCGTCGAGGTGCGACCTTGGCGGCCAGTACCCTGTTGCAGATGTTGTCCAAACTGGCATTATCGGAAGCTTGGTTCTTTGCTTGCCAAACATAAAGGAAGGGGTAGCAATACCAATTTGCTTGACAGGTGTGAAAGCAGGGCTTGACGGCTACATCTCAATCCTGAAGAACTACCGCGACTGCTTGCAGGCGCATGTTGAAACCGGCCAGATGCTTGGGTTGTGCGACCAGCTTTACTCAGTGTATTTGTGCGACTTCTTCTGGGGTCAGATTGGGCCTCTCATGGATGTGCTAATTCCAAAGCTTCTTGAGACGATGTACGGGCAGGGCGTTCGCGGCGGTGCAGAGTACCTAACTGTGAACGCTGCTTGGCAGAACATGCAGAAGTCAATGAACTACTTCACGCAAAGTTATGCTGGCAACTCTTTCAAGGCGTTCAACTTGCGCACTGGAGGGAAGTTCGACGCTGGCGCGTTGTTCTCTGGCTCGATAAGCTTGGCAAGCGGGGAGATTTGCAAGTCGTTTGTCTCGCAAAAAGCTCCTGCAGTGTTTGAGGCGCTGGTTGAGCCAGACAGCCCGCCGCAGTTCTACGCATACTTTGACCAAAGGCCGTTTAACGATGCGCAAGTGCCTGCGCGTGCGCACTACAAGGTGTTCTATCACATTTACGCTGGCAATGACTTTGGAGTGCAGTACATGGTTTACTTGCGCAACCCGCCGTCCTCGTCATACTACGCAATCTCTCCAAGGCAAGTTGTTGCAACTGGTTTCATTCCGCGAGGGGAGTATGCCTCGCAAACCAAGGACTTTACTGCGCCAGCTGGCTACAAAGAGTTGTGCGTGAGGATAAACAACCAAGAGGAGTGCGGGTTCAAGCAGGTGACGAGCAACTTTGCTTTGAATTACTTGAAGGACAGCTTTGCAAAGCAGGAGATTGAGCGCAGGCAAATTACTAGCGAGAAGGAGTGCGTGAGCGGCAGCACGAACGCGTTTGCTTTGCTCAACCCTAACCTGCAGTCAGCAGCTGAAGAGGCGCTGAATCCGAATGTTTACGAGCGAGGGATAATCCGCATTTGCTCAACCCAAAACCCTGGACTTGGCACAGACCCGACGAGGTTTGTTGATGTTGGGTATTGCGACAACAAGAAAGTGAGGTGCTGGCTTGACAAGAGCAGTGTTGACAATGCGCTCTCAACAAGCGCAGTTGGGATGAAGAACCAGACGCTTGCAGAGCTTGATGCACTTGCACAGCGCGCGCTTGAGAAGCAGGGCTTGTTGAGCAACGAGGAGTCGCTAGCTGCGTTGGTGGAGATGGAGCGAAGGATTGAAGGGCTTGTTCCGCTCTCAGCGGCAGACGCAGGACAGCAAGGGATTGAGTTGAGCGCGCAGCTTGACGAGCTCTTTAACAAGGTCTTGCTTGACACTCACAAGGCAGGTGTGGTTTACTTGAAGGGCCGCTTGAACGAGATTCTCGCGCGAAAGAACTTTAGAGGGGTTGGGGTGACGCGCGAACCAAAGAGCATTTTGAAAGAGAGCGTGGTGGGGGCAAGAGGAGAAACAGGAGCGCAGACAGAACAGGGAGCGCAAACTCCGAGCGAGCAGCGGCAAGAGAGCAGGCAGGGTGGAAGGCAAGAACAAACAGGTGAAAATGCGACTCCTGCAGCCGAAGGTAATTTGAACTTCTTTATGGACGGAAGTTGGGTGAGGGTTGATATTACTGCTAATGGAACAACTTATTCTTATGCGCTGAACGAGAGCGATGCTCTATTGTTTTACGCTAGTTGGGAGGAGTGGATAGATGTTTTCAAGGATCCGCGCGCTGGGTTTGGGAAGAAGACATCTCAGGAGAAGCAGTGGCTAGTGCAATTGAGAATCAAGATGATTGATTTTAGGGACAGGCAGAGCAGGAGCAGGGATTCTAGGGATGCGACTGGAGAGGGTTCTGCACCCACCTCAACTGGAGCCGGCGGCAGCTCTGACACCAGCGGCGCAACAGCTGACAGCTCTTCTGGCGGGCAAGCGAGTTGCGCTCTAACTGATGTGCATTGGGAGAATGATCAAGGGCAGGAGATTGTTCAGGTGGACGAGGGCAAGGATGTTTTTGCGCTTGTGGAGTTCAGCGGAGATTGCAGCGGGAAAGAGCTAGAAATTAAGCTTGAAGAGGTCGGTGTGGTGTGGAATCCAGACATTAACACTGCTTTATACACGATCAAGGAAGGAGAGAGGAGCTACAAGGTTCGCTGGACAAGTGATAATTTTGAAGCAGACAATAGATATAAGTTCACAGCTTCGCTGGGTTTGGAGAGGAAAGAGTCGCAAGAGCTAGAGGTTTTATCGGCTGGAGGGGCTGGCGCATGCCAGCTGATTGATGCGTATTGGGAAGAAAAAGATACTGGGTTTAAGCTAGGAAAAGAACTGCCGCCGCGCGGGAGGGTGGCAAGAATTAATCAGCCGCTTTACATGGTTGCTAAACTCTCTGGAGAGTGCGCGGGAAAGAGGGTTGGATTTTTAGTGAAAAAGAATCAAAGGTTCTGGGCAGATTCTGAGGTAAGTGATGAGATGGCTAAGCAGGTTGGGCAAAGCACAAACGAGGGAGAGTTTATTGTTAAGAAAGAGTTTGAGTTTAAGGACGCAGGAGATTATTATTTCCTTGTTTCGTTCTATCCGTCTGGAGAGCAGGAAACGAGAGCAGATTTGAGGGTGGAAGACAGAACTTATGGGGGTGTGCAGGATTCGCAGTTTTTCAAAACAATGGCGTTTAGTTTTAGGCAGGCAGGTAATGGTGAGTATAGGTTGTATTATCAGCCGGCGGTTGGAGCAGGGTTGGTGGACACAGGGATTTATGCGAAAGAAAGGGTTTTGAAATTTGGCAGCAGTGCAATCGGCACGCTTAATCCGCATTCTTTAGATGAGATGGTTTCTAGAGGTTTGACCGAAATACATCTTAGTGTTAGCTCGCAGTTCAAGAATTACACGTTTGACTCTGATGGTTTGAGGAATGTTAAACTAGAAGTGCTTGATGACGCAAGGGTTTGGAGGGATCGCGAACCTGGCACTCTTGTTTTGAGGTTGAAGCTAGCACGTTAGGGCAGGGCGCGAGATTGCGGGCGCGTTGGGAATTGCGAAAGCTCATGCCGTTCAAACAGCATCGCCAATTGCAACAGCTAAACAGCCCTTCTAATTAGCGGCTTTGTTTTTGAAATCTTTTATTCCTCAACTCCTAATTGCTTTAGAGCTTCTTTTACTTTATTTTCGTAATCTCGTTTGTCCATTTCTCCTTCATTAGCTGCTATTTTTATTTCTAGATTATCAAACTTAGATTGTAGAAAATTTAATAATCCTAATAGCTGAGAAACTTTGCCTTTGGGAATCTTAATCAATGGCAATTCAAGCTTAGAAATAGTTTCCTTTTTTTCTTCCTCGTAAAATGTTTCCTTTTTTACAGTCTTTTGTTTAGAAACCTCTTCTAGCGGCTTCTCTAATTCTCTCTCACAAATCGATTTGTCAATCAGAACTTCGCATTCTTCAAACCCTAGAGTTGGCTCTTTCTTCCAATAAACAGGGATTATTTTTCCAGATTTAATTTCTCCAAGACCAAATATACCTTGAACAACACCCTCTCTTATTGCGTCCTCTAATGTTTCTTTACTTAATATCCTATCTTCTCCCAAC
>RFLC01000256.1 GCA_003694055.1 Candidatus Pacearchaeota archaeon
CCTTGCGATAATACCTTGCTCCCACAGCAGTTGCACTTTGATACCCTCCAGGCGCAAATCCAGAGAAGAAAAACCCTCCTAACAGGCTTAGCGCTCCTCCTCTGCCTAGCCCCAAAACTCCAGAGTTGGGGAAAAATCCAGGCCCGAATGCTCCGCCGAGAAATGCTGGTGGCGCTCGCTGCTGTTGCGGCGGCAGCCCTTGCTCTTGCCCTTTCTCTGTGTCGCCAACCACGCACCACGACTCTCCATGCCTGCGCTCTTTCCCATTCTCATCAACGCAGTTTAAGTTAGCGCAAATGAAATCCCCATACCTTGGCGTGCCTGTGTCTTCAGTTGCCTCTCTGCAAATCGAACCAAGCGCGTAGTTGCAATTCCCACATGTCTTTGAGTTGATGTTCGCTGAGTTCGGGTTGCACGATTTTTGCTTGTCCTTCACAAATCCCCAGTACTCCTTGTTCCTCAGCTTCGAGGCATCGTAAATATTCGCAGGATTGCCGCAGCTGTCGACGAAATACACCTCAGTCTTGCCCGGCAGGCAGGTTGTTTCCTTGGTTGGCACGCAGTTTGTTCCAAGCTCTTCGTTTGTGCAAAGCACGCCTGGATAGAACCTCACTCCTTGCCCGCGGTCCTCAAAGTCAAAGTTAGCTGGAGGGTTTTGCTGATTGCTTTGAGAGCCAGAGGTTGGGGAGTTAATTGCCTGCCCAGTTAAACCGCTTCCTCCGCTTCCTGAGTCACCTTGGTCTTGGCTGGATGAGCTGTCTGAACTTCCTGAGTTGTCCGCTCCTGAATTGTCTGAGCTTGTGGATGATTGCGAGTTTTGTCCTGAGCTCCCTTGCGCGCCTGTGTCAGTTGTTCCTGTCCCGCTTCCTGTTGTGCCAGCTTGGCCTTGGGTTTGCGTTCCAGTGCCTTGCGCGCCAGTTGTTCCTTGCCCGAGCGGCGCAGTTGGAGCTTGCCCCGGCCCTGAGGATGTGGCAGCCACTCTCGGCGGATTGGTGAGCTCGTTTCCCGTCGGGCTTGCTGTAGCTCGCTGCTGTTGTCCGCCGCTAAAAATGTCTGCGCTGCACTCGGACCTCGTCGTGAAAACGCAGGTCTTTTCTTGCCCGTCAAAGAAAACGCACGCCCCTTTTTCCTCTGCCTTCACAACAAGCAAGCACTCGTTGAGCGTTTTAATGTCAGGGTTGAAGTTTGTTTCAAGCCCGTAGTCGCGGGAGAGTTGCTTGCAGCGAGTTTGCGTGACAAAAGCTGCTTGATCTCCGAGTATGCAGCACCCAAGCTCGCACTGCCGAGGCTTTGTCGGCGTCCAGGTGCCGTTCTGCTCGTTGCAAACAATCTTAGGAACATTGTCAAGGCAAATTCCAGTGAGCGAGTCAAAGCACCAACCAGGTTGGCAGAATGAAGTAGAGCTGCATGCTGTCGGCGGCTTTCTGTCTGATGCGCAATCCTCTTCAGGCACATTCTGGCATGCAAGCCCTGCATTTGTTTTCTCGCAGCAAACTGTTCTCTCAGTGAAGTCAACTGTCTCGGCATTAGTTGAGCGTGTGTTGAGCTGAGTGGTTTCAGTGCTCACCGTTCCGCCGCCAGAGTCGCTGCTTGGCGCGATTGAGCCGGTGTCGCTCGGCCCAATGTCTTGCGAGGTTTGCGACTGCGCGCTCGCAAGCCCGAACTTCCAAGCAAGCAAGCCCAACAGAGCTAGCGCTAGCACAACACTTGCAAACCTCCAAACTTTCTCGTTTGCCATTTTAACTCAGCCCATATCCTGGCGCCCAAACCTGCGAGCGCGTTGCGAACCTGAAACTCTCGCCTGTAACAACATTCTTGATTGTATAAATCTTTGCACTTGCACCCTCGCTTCCGAGCGTGACCTTTTCGACGATTATGTTAGGGTAAAGCCTGCTGTAAAGCGTGGTGTCTGCATTCCCTAAACTTGACTCAAGCCGCACAATGCTAGTTGCAAGGATTGCAAAATCATACAACCCGCTCTCTTTTGCTATCTTCACCTCCCCGACATTTGTGCTTGCCTCTTTGCTCAGCGTCACAGGAAAGTCAGTGCTAACCTCAACCCTGTCAGGCACAATCGAAACTTCCACGCTTGGCTCGCCGCTCTTGCTCACTCTGTAACCGCGCGACTCAAACTCCTCTTTCAGCGCATCGTAGCAATCCCTTGCACTAGAGCTGATATGAGATTTAATCTCTTT
This sequence comes from Candidatus Pacearchaeota archaeon, assembly GCA_003694055.1. Taxonomy (GTDB): domain Archaea; phylum Nanobdellota; class Nanobdellia; order Pacearchaeales; family GW2011-AR1; genus UBA73. The sequence goes on from RFLC01000256.1 coordinate 2,196, forward strand.
CTGCAAATGCGAAAGCAGCGCTGGCTGCTGCACAACGCAGCTCCTAAAATACTCTGAAGTGTAACACAAGAACTTGATTGGAGTGTTGTTATAAACCACAAAACCCTCTGGAGCGAGGTAGCCCCCTTGCTTCTCAAGCGTTGAAATTGCGTACTCGAGCTGGGGCTTGAGGCACGACGCTAGGAACTGGTGCGGCGACTGGTCGCTTGTTATCGCGACCTTCACCGACGGAAAAACAAAGTAAAGCACGACTCCGATGATAATAATCAAAGCTGCAATGATGACAAACGCAGTTACCTGACCTCTTTTGCCCATTTTTTAAACTAGTGAGCAAGGTTTATAATTGTTTTGCTCCTCAGCTTTTCCGCAAGCAATCCTCGCTAATCCGGCTCTAGCAAAAATTATAAATGTGTTTTCATTTAAAGTAAAATGGCTTTTTTGGAGGTGTCTGACTTGCGAAAAACTTTTGGCAAGAAGATTGTGTTCAACGGCGTTTCGTTCTCTGTGGAAAGGAAAGACAGCGTGGGATTGGTTGGCATGTCAGGGCAAGGAAAGAGCGTGCTGATAAAAACTCTAATTGGATTTTACAAACCAGACAATGGCGCGATTAAAATAAACTCATCCCTTCTGCATCCGATTGGATTTTCCATGCAAGAGAGTTCGCTCTATCCATCGCTGACACTTGTGCAGAACTTGGTTTACTTCGCTGAGATTTATCGCGTGCCGCGGAACGAGAGGATGTTCCGGATTGAGAAGCTTATTGAACTTCTTGACCTCACCGCGCACGCGCATGTGCTTGTGAAGAAACTCTCAGGCGGAACGAAAAAGCGCGCTGACATTGCTTGCGCTCTCCTAACTGACCCTGAAATGATAATCTTTGACGAGCCCTTCGCAGGACTTGACCCGCGGCTTGTGCGGGAGCTTGCCGCGCTAATCAAGAAAATTCACGCGATGGGCAAAACAATTTTTATCTCCTCCCACCGCCTTGACATCCTTCCAGAGATTTGCTCGCGCTTTTTGCTCCTCGAAAACACCCAGGTGAGGGAAGTGCAGCGCGAAGCTCTTGAGGAGGTTTACAAATGACTCTCGTATTTTGGGCAGTGCTGAAGAAAAACCTGAAGGCATTGGCAAACTCAAAAATTTCTATCCTTGCAATGCTCGCCGGCCCTCTCGTTTTGGTTGTGATTGTAGCTCTTGGGCTTGGCGGCGCTGGAGAAGTGCAGGTGAAAGCAGGGGTTTATTACCAAGCGCAGGAGGTCGAGGGCGTGCAAGCGCAAGCGCAGCTGCAAGAGGTTGAAAACACTCCCAGCAAAGAACTTGCCAAAACGCCTCACGGCACCGCAATCGACGATCTTTTTTACAATGATTTTTTAAATTACTTAAATAGAGAACGCGTCTCTACCATTCCATACCTTTCCTTGCCTGCATGCAAGCAAGAAGTTATAACGGGAAAATTGAACACTTGCATTGAAATCTCCCGCACATACCAGCAAATCTCAACAGAGCAAGAGGTTATTTACATGCCTGTCTACGACGTGATTGTCTTTCTCGATGTTTCAAAAACCCGCGTGAGCGCGCAGGTGCTCTCAAAAGTCAAGGCAGCTTTTGACGCGTATGTCGAGGCAATTGTTAGGCAGGGCGTGAATGAGGTGAGAGCTAAGCTCGACGAAGCGAAGTCAAAGCTTGAGTTTGCTAACAACCAGCTTGCAGAGGTTGAGCAGCAATTGCAGCTGATTGAGAACTCGCTAAATGCTATTGAGAGCTTCGCCAACCAACTGCGCGGAAATATCGACGAGCAAATTAACGCGCTTGAGCGCGCGCAACAGGACATCTCAAACTTGCAGAGCGAGCTGGACGCGCTGAGAGATGTTGAGAACTTCACAAGGTTTGACTTGCTTGACTCCATTTCCTCCTCGCTTGCCGAGCTTTCAACTCAACTTAGCGCTGCACGAAACTCTGCGATTGAAGCAAGGGATGCGCTCTCTGAACAAATAACTTCAAACGCAATCAGCGAAGCGCGCGGCGCAATTGCGAGAATCCGAGAGAGCGTCTCAACCTCTCGCTCAGAACTAAAC
>RFLC01000024.1 GCA_003694055.1 Candidatus Pacearchaeota archaeon
CAATGACTAAAACTAAAGCTGCCAAAATTAAAATCATAAGAACAGGCATTAAAACATAAAACACATTAGAACCATAACTTTTATAACGAGAATCTCTCAATCCATTTCCCTCCAAAAATTGTGATGGAGACATCATTCCTATTCTTCCCTGGCCCATTGTGTCATGCTCTCTGCAATAAAACGCCCTTGCCATGCGAATATGCATATCCCTCAAACTTTCTGAGCCCTCTCCACCCATCATTTCATCCATAATCTCGTGCTGTCTTCCGGGATGCATCTGCTCCATAAAATAATCTCCCAAAATCTCAAGCTGCTCATCTGTCAACTTCTCACACGGAATTTTCTGTTTTATTATTTGCTCTGCCTGCGAAAAATCCTCGCTGCTGTGAGCTTGCACTAAACTTGCAAATCCCAATGCCAAAAAAACCAAACCAACCAAAACCAACTTTTTCATCTTCTCCTCCTCGGCTTATCTTGAATTTGCTTGACAAGCCAGATTATGAACAAAATTAAAAGGATAATTATTAAAACCATAAAAATCCATCCAAAACCCATTCCAAACATTCCGTAAAACTCTGTCATTCCGTGATGCGCAAACTCGTCATCACCAGCATGCGCACTAACAAAAACACTGCCTAACGAAATTAAAAAAACAACTGCAATTGCCAGCATTAAAATTTTACTTTCCATTCTTCATCTTCCTGTAAATATGAACGCAATGCCCTGACATGTGCTTTTCAATGAGTTCCATCAACGGCTTTATCGTCTTTTCATTCAACTTGTAATAATGATACTTCCCTTTTTTCTCTAACGTTATAAAACCACAATTCCTCAATCTCGCAAGATTATGCGAAACAGCTGTTTGATCCATTCCCAATTCCTCAATCAACTGCGAAACGTTTTTTTCGCCTTTCTTCAAACTATTCAAAATCCTCAATCTTGGCTCTGAAACCAAAGTTCCAAAGAAAATCTTGTAGCTCTCGTAAAGCTCTTCTTCCTTCAAACCGCTCTTCTCTGCCTGCTTTAATATGTTTTTATTTATCATATGAAAATTCAATACATATAACTATTTAAATGTTTCGGTTATTTTGTTTTGCTTAAGGGTGCAGTTTGAAATAAAATATACGAGAGAGGGAATTCTCTAGTTGAGGTTACAAATATGAAAAACCCAAAAACTCGCGCCTCTTTAGTCGTGCTGCGAGTGCGAGTTTAGCGCGATGCGTTGTCAATTACATGGAGAGATTTAATTTTATTGCTACAAGCGCAAGAGTTATCAGGCACAGATAAAAAGCTACTCATGCAAAGCAGTTTCTTGCAGCTTTAGGCGAAGTAGATTTTTAAGCGGCGCTTGCGCGTAAACTTCTTCAAATGGCTTTCCTTCTGGGTAGGAGCTGTAACCGAGCATCCACGGGAACTTGCGAACAAACGCCTCGGCGACATTAAAAGCGTCTTGCCTATACGAAGGATTGCCCTGCGGCGTGCTGCGGGTTTCTAAAAGATACTGCAATTGGTCAAGCCCTCTGCCTGAGAACACTATTTCGTGCGCAGCAGCCATTGGAACAACATACGCGGCCTGATATGGAAAATCTCTTGCAATCTCTTCCCACAATTCCGCTGTTCTATCCATCGCGCTCTTGTACTCCTCGAGCGCTTTGCCGCCAACCCTCTCGATGTCTTGCGGAACAAAGTAACCTCGCGCTAAACCTGGCAATGGCTCGTTCCTTGCCCATATTTGATGGCGTCGCCAGTCCCTCACAGCCCCCAAGTCTGTCTGAATTGCAAATACAATTGGAGTTGTTTCAAATTCTGCTCTAAGCGAGAGAAACTCATCAAACCTCCCTCTCCGTTGAGAAAGCTCGCGCAACAAATCGATTTTTCTTTCGTACGGCAGCGAGGAAGCGTGCTCGTAGGCCTCTTTAAAGCTTCGGCTGTTCGAGTTTGAAAGGAAGAAACTAGCGAGCAGCTTGTTCAAAGTGTCAGGGTCATAGGAGATTATTTCCACTCCTTTGCGAGCTCCGGTCGGAGAGCGAGGGTCTTCCAACTTGCCAATCTCTTGCGCAGCCATCTCTAACCCACTCCCCTCTCTTGCGTGAGAAAGTTGTGAGTAGAACTCGTTCTTCTCTGTGTACCTCAAAAGCGAAGGCACAACCTCGCCGGCGTGCTTCTCAATCATCTCAGCAGCTTGCACCATCTCTCTCAAAGGATGTCCTTTCCAGCGCGCTATCGCTGACTCAAGCGAGCGAGCGTCAATTATAAACGCAATGTTCGTGAGCGTAGCTTGCGGAAGCAGGTATCTTGTCGCGTCGAGAGTTTTCCCCCTCATCTCCCTGTTATACTTTGCGCGCTGCAGTCGCTCTGGAGATTCCCTGACGCTCTCGCTTTGCAACTCTAACCACTTATCAAAAGGCAACTCGCGTTTGTTGTGCTCCAACATCAACTCAGTCACCTTGTCGTAAGTTTGCGTTAACCTAGTAATTGCCTCTTTGTAACTATCGGCATGTCTAGACTGCATCACATCCTCGTCAAAATACATGCGTTGAGTGTCGAATTTCACAAAGCGCGTTGACTGCTCGATGAAAAATGCGAGAGGTTGGTAAGCAAGCTCGCGCGCAAAGAGCTGACTCACGTTCGTTGCCACCATTCTTACTGGCACAACATTTGCAATGCTCTTATGTCCGTACTTACCATACCATTTTCTGAAGAACTCCTGAGCGCGCGTCAATCCACTCGTGAGCAAACTATCAAGTTGCACTGATGGGTTTGCAATGATTTGCTCAAGTTGCTCTTTGGAGATTTCTCTCTGCTCACTCTCTGCCTCAAGCGTGCCAGTTATCGCACTCCAAATGTTTTCGCGGAAGTCGCGAGGGTTGCGGGAGAAGTAAGATGCAAACGCGCCCCACACCTCGTCTGGAACAGACGAGCGAACAGCGTAAATAGGGCTTGTTGCAGAAGTGACAAACCTCTCAAGCACTCTCCTCTTCAAACCCAACTCCACTGCCATAAAAATGCAACTACTTTTCGGTTTTAAAAGATTATTGGTGCTGGCTTGCTATAGTTATGGATTGTTTAGCAACGCTGTTTTTGAAAATCAGGAGGCTTTTATCTCTTGAATTTGTGATTCATCTTTTTCCTTAGCTATGCGAATCACGTTGTCCACAAATCCCTCAATTTTCTGCTCGTGGCTCACAATTATTAGTTGAGAAGCATTTAGCTCCTCGAAAATGTCGCGCATTTTATTGATTTGCGTTTCTGAAAATCCATCAGTTGGCTCGTCTAAGATGATTATGCCCTTGGTTTTAATGTTTGACATGAAAGAATTGATGAGTTGGTTTAAAGCCAAGCGGTAAGCAAGCGCGAGCGCTGTTCGCTCTCCGCCTGACAAGAACTCGTAAGGCATCTCAGTCTCACCCTTCAAGATTATCGGAGTGAAACTCTCG
>RFLC01000257.1 GCA_003694055.1 Candidatus Pacearchaeota archaeon
CGCGAGGTTAGAACACAAGTTCAAATTCCTTTTCTGCGTAATCTGCCCACTTTACACCTTCAGTTCTCAAACGGTTATATTCGTCTTTCTTCTTGTTGAGCTCATGTTTCGGGAACACCTTACATACTGTAACCACCTCAAGTTCAATCCTATGGATAAAATACATAACCCTTTGTTCCACTTTGCCTTTGGGAAACACAAAACCTGCCCCGTTTTTCCGTTGTTGCTGCTCTCGAATTACGGGAGTAGCTAATTTATTCCACACATTCTTCCATTTCGCTTCTTCCTTCTTTACCTTGCTCAACTCTGATTTCTCCACAAGAACAACACTTCCCCCTTCTCTCAAACGCTTCTTAATCGCCACAAGATTCTCATTCTTTCCCTTTAGCTCTTCTTTCAAACTGAGCACCTGTGTTTTTAGTTTGCTCTTTTCCCGCTCTAAGCCCATTGCTTGCCCCTGCACTGCCTCTAATCTCTTCTTCAAATCGGCGACCTGCGCCTCTAACTTGCTCTTTTCCTGCTCTAAGCCCACCGCTTGCCCCTGCACTGCCTCTAATCTCTCCTCCAAATCGGCAACCTGCGCCTCTAATTTGCTCTTTTCCTGATCCACATTGGATGCTTGCTCTTGTAGCACCTCTAATTTATCCTTCAGGGAAGTCACCTGGGATTCCAACCTGCCCTCTGTCCGTTTCAAACTTGCAATTTGCTTTCGTTGCTCCTTTAACTTGTCCTTCAAGGTGGCAACTTGCGTTTTCATCTTACTTTTTGCCCGCTCTAAACTCGCTGCTTGTTTTCGTTTCTCTCTTAACTCTTCCTCCAAGCCAGCCACTCGTGTTTCTAATTCAGCCTTCGCCTGTTCCAAACTCACCACTTGCCTTTGTTTTTCCTCTAGATCTTTCTTCAACTTGACTACTTGCTTACCTAACGTTGTCCTTTCCTCGCTTATTTTCGCGATTCTTTGCCTAAAGTGACGTATAGCATTGTCGCGGCTTGCTAAAGCCTTTTGCCACCTTATACCAACAGCAACATTCCTCCTTTTTTGTTTCCAGAACTTATACAATTGGACTTCCAACAGAACCCCTACAACAAATAGAACACCCATGGCAAATAATATAGTAGCGGGGATTTGAGATTCGTTAGATCCCCAAGCACTTACCCATGCAACAGCCCCACCAAGGAGAAATAACAAAATTTCTTTTGTAACATCCAACGCATATCGTTCCATGGCTCTATTGTTCTAACGTAGGCGTCAGCCGCCGCGCGGCGCATCCCCGGTGACCCGGAGCGGCAGACACCACGATTTGCAAGCCGACGCGGTTCCCCCCGCGCGGCAGCGCGGTCGGCTGCACGCGGGGTTGGGCGGGCGCAAGCCGTCGGGTGCAAGAC
>RFLC01000258.1 GCA_003694055.1 Candidatus Pacearchaeota archaeon
ACGCTCCGTCGTGGCAGTTCCTTATGTTGTCAGAGCAGCTTGGTGCAGAGGTGTAGTAACAAGCGCGAAGTTCTTTTGGCAAGAGCGAGTCAATTTGGCTTGTGGCGTTGCAAGAGTTTAGGTCAAAGCACTCTCTGCGTTGGTAGCCGCAAACATTTCTTGACCAAGAGTTTGCGTCGCAAGCGCGCTTTACCAAGTTGAATTCTTTTGCAGAAATCTCGTTTAGGTCAATCCCTGCAATTGCGTTTTTGCACTCTCCCCAAGTTTCGCAAACATACAACGGCTCGCATTTTTCTGCCTTTTCAATTGCTTGCCCAGCTCCACCGCCTCCTCCGCCTCCACCACCGCCTGAGCCGCCACCGCTTGCCGCGCTGATGCAGCTCACTGCTTGCAGCGTGATGTTCCAAGTTAGAGAGGTGTTAAGCAAACCATCTGTCACAACAACGCTTACATTGTGCTCTCCTGAAACTCCGCAGCCAAATGTGTAGCTGAAGCTGTCAGTTAAGCTCATCGTGTCATACTCTTTGAAGATGCCGTCGACATACCAGTATGCGTCGGGAATTGAGCCGTCGGGGTCGTGCTCTGTGATGTTGAATTCTAAAGTGCTTGTGCTTTGGGATGTGAAGTTTAACTCGGTTGGGTAGTAGGAGGTGATTTGCGGAGCGCGGTTCTCGTTCGTCACAGTTAAGCTGAAGTTTTGGCATGAGGTGAGGTTTGAGCCGTCTTGCCCGCACAAACTGATGTTTTCGTGAGGGTTTGCGAGCGCTTGATCAGTAACGCAGAGCGAGATGTTGTACGCTCCCACAACGCTATCGTTTGCTGTGAAGTTTATTACGCCGAACGGAGAGATGTCAAAGAACTTTTGGCCGTTCAGGAAAGTGAGGTTGAAGCTGAAGTTTCCTGATGTTTGGGTGCCACTCTCTATGTCGCTCACGCTTACCTCCTCGTAAAGCGAGCTGTTGTCTCCCTGAGACCAGATCGTTCGCACGCCAATTGTTTCAACGCTTGGCGCATGGTTGATTTCAATGACTGTTATGTTAACTTGAGCTGTGTCAACGCAGCAAGTGGAGTTATAGTTGTCGTTGACAGAGAGCGTTTCTTGGTATGTGCCCACGTCAGACTTGTGCAACACTCCTGAAAGTATTGCAGAGGTGATGTTTACTTGCCCGAAGAATTCTTCAGGGCTTATGTAAAATGGGTTTGTTGGAATGAGGGAAAGGGTTAGGTTGTCTTCATCAGGGTCAGTTGCGTTGAACTTGTAGTTGAGCGAGCTGTCCTCGCAAACAAAAACTTCGTTGTCAAGCCCGACGAAAACCGGGGCAGTGTTTGGCACGAACACAAAGAACTCAACGCTTGCGTTTGCAACATTCCCTCCGGAGTCATTCGCGTACACAACCAACTTGTTGTTCCACCTGACTGCTTGAATTGTTGTGTTAGGAGTGAAAGTAACATTCTCTCTCGCTGTTTCGTTGTGGCGCAAGTCGTAGAGGGTGTACCACCATGTGTCAACTGTGAATCCTGCTGAGACATTTAAGTCGAGAGAGTAGTTCTCTCCTACGCTGAAGTTGTATGTCGTGTTTTCCGGGCTGTGTATTGTTATCTCAAACGCGCTGCCCTCGATCACAAATGAAACAATGCCTGTGTTGCCGTAAAATACTGGGATGAAAGTTAGAACTTTATCTAGTTTTTCCACGAGCGCAAAAGAGCTTGCGTTTGAAGCAATAGCGAACAAAGTTAAAACCACAACAGCTAGCGAGAAAAATGCTAGCTTGAAAACCCTCTTTTCCATGCTTGGCTTTAAGTTTTGTATGTTAAATATTTTCCGTTGAAAGTATGCTGCAGGGTGAGAGCAAGGCTAGTTTGGCGCCTTTTCTAATTAGGCTCTCGCAAACAAATGCGTCAAATTGGCTAAATAAATTTGCACTAATTGCACTAATCACTAGGTTTTAAGACAGCAGAAAAGAGTTTTGCAAATGGCAAGAAAAGGCTTGTCAATGCCTGCGCGCGCTGTTTCGAGTAAGCTATGGATTTAACTAATGCTGAAAGTTCAGTTTGGGAAGTTGTCTTGCGCGTCGCGCGCAAGCGAAGATTTTTAAATAAGTGTGGCTTTTAAATGGCATGGGTAAAGAGAGGTATGTTTTGCTTGCTTTGCTTTTGCTTCCGGCGTTTGCTTATTTTTCAGCGTTGGCAAGCGCGCAAAGCGAGGATGATGTTGCTAGCAAGGCAATGCAATG
>RFLC01000259.1 GCA_003694055.1 Candidatus Pacearchaeota archaeon
AAATGTTCAGGCCAGAAAGGTTTAGAGTTAGCGTCGCTGAAACGTTTAGCTCCGGCAGAGCCGAAGAGTTAATGAAAATTCTATTTTTTGTTATGTTTGTGTGAAGGTCTAGGTCAATGTCCACATCTCTTAAAAACTGGATGATGCTTCTAAACCTTATCTTTCCAAACCTCTTTTTTTCAAGGATTAAGTTTCTTATGTCTGACGGATCCAGCGCTGACAAGTTGGTTGTTTCACCGTCGTAATATTTGCTAATTAGCTTTATTCTTTTTGGAAAGACTTCAATTGCGCTGATTTTTGGATTGTCAGCTATATGGGCAAATTTGATGTTTAATGATCCGTCCGTCACCCTCACTAAATAACTCTTAACTAAAGCTGTATCTGCTCCAACCTGGCTGAAAATGTCAAAGTTGCTCTCAACTGTCTGGTTTTCAATTGAAATGTTGAACACCCTCGCCCCATTTGAGTTATAGTATATCTCGGCAAAGTGCAGCCTCACAACATAAGACCCATTCGGAAGGGGCAGTAAATACTCTAACTCCGAACCTCCCAAAGGATCATACCTCTCACTTTGATAAAGCTTTTGGTCTGAAGTGTTTTGAATAGCTCTTGTTATATTAAATATGTTTCCTGTGTTGTAGTAGTTGTCTGCTTCCCAAACTCTGCCTTTGGAATCTGTGTATGCTGGGCCTCCTGTATTTATCCTGTAGATTACTTTTTGAACTCTCCTGCATCCAGAAGTATCGAAGCTGCATGAAGAGGTGCAGGAAAGAACTCCCGAGTCAAAGCCTTGGTCTTGGCAGGTTTGTCCAGCAAGATTGTTTCCGTCGCAATCCTCTCCTGCCTCGACGATTCCGTTGCCGCAGACCGGACTGGCTTGAGCAACGCAGCTTGTTCCGTTCCAATTGCAGTTTCCAAAATTGCAAATTGAAGCATCATTCTGGCAATCTGCCTGATTAGAGTAGTTAGAGCAGCTAAGAGAACTACAAGAATTACAAGAAGATGATTTATAATAACAGTTTTCTAATATTGAATTACATTCGTTTGCATCACACAAATTAAATATTCCGTTGCCACACTCGCTGCAATTATTCCATTGAGGGACAGCACAAGCAACGCTGCAGCATCTATTTGTATCTGAAGCTGTTAAGCTTGCCCCAGGGCAGTATTCGCTTGAAGAACATGTGAAGCCTCCTTGTTGAGCGCATGTTTGCTGTTCTATCTGACAACTGCTACTACATCCATCTCCGTTTTGTGTGTTGCCGTCGTCACATTGTTCTACTCCTGTCCATACATAACCGTCTCCGCAAGTGGCGTTAACACAGGTGTTTAGGCAGGCATCGTTGTTGTTTTGGTTTCCATCATCACACTGCTCTCCTGCCTCGACGATTCCGTTGCCGCA
>RFLC01000260.1 GCA_003694055.1 Candidatus Pacearchaeota archaeon
GAGTTGTTGTGTGGGAAATTGTATATACAAACGTATATACGCAAAGCCGCAGGTTACTAGCACCGCGCCCACTGGCGTTCGCGCGAGGCGCGCGCATTTTAGCAGGCAACGTCGGGAGCACGCATTTGAGCGTGAGATCGGGCGCGCGAGAATTTCACGTCCAAGCAGGCCAGCATTTTCGCGTCGGCGCGCACTCAAAGAGCGCGCTAGAAAATTTAATCAATTATTGTTCTCTCCGCATAATCCCGCATCATCCTAATCGCTTTCTTAGCAAGGTAGGAAACACTTCCTGGCGATATTCTCAGTCTCTCTCCCACTTCAGCGCAGCTCATGCTAGCTTTATATGGCTCCAAACCATAACGCATTCTAATTACTTTTTCCATCCTGCTAGGCAAAATTCTCAGTGCCCTGTTCAAAAAATCCTGCTCCTCAAACTCGCTATCAAAGATTGTTCCAAGTGTTTGCTCAACTCCAACATCGCTGGGAAAGAACTCGTCAAGAAATTCAGTTGGAGCGAATGCATGCCTATTTAGCGAAGCCATCCCATACCCGCGCAAACTTTTCAGCGTCACAGCTCTCACAACTTGATTGCGTATGCAAACCCAAGCATAAGTGCTGAATCTCACACCCTTGCGAGGATTGTAACTTCTCGCAGCATGTATCAATCCAATTTCTGCTTCTTGCCTCACGTCATCCCAAAACTCTCGAGGAACACAATTGCACCTCATTACCTTTTCAATCAAGCCTTGGTTCTCCAACACAAGCCTCTCACGCTCTTTTTCCATAGCGCAACTTAACTCCTCACAGCATTTAAAAATCTTTCTCCAACTATCTGCGTTGAAAAACCTTTTTTATGGAAAATTTCGTTAAAATAAATTTGTTAGCTAGATAAATTAGAAACCTTGCTTTCGAGTTGTTTTCCGTTAGGTTCGGGTTGGTTGCGGTTCTGTTGAAAATCTCTATTGCGACAACCTTAAATTGTGTGCTATTGCCTTACAATAAATCTCTGCCTTCACACTCGCAATACTCTTCCCAGAAACAGCATCTCCATACTTCCTCTTCAAACTTCCAAACCCGCTTTCAATTAACGAGTGTTGATGATACCCTTTAGGAGAGTAATTTTTCATTTGCTTCTTCCGATAAAATCCTCTCCTAACATTCTTGCGCGGTTTTATTTGAGTTTGGATGCCTTTTTCAAAGCAATACTCGTGCAACCATCCTGCATCGTAAGCAGTGTCTCCAAACAAAGTTTCCCCTACTTCTGTTCTTTCCAGAAGATATCTCGCGTCTTGAATGTCATGTCTTGGTTTTGTTCTAACCCTTACTGCGCAAAACTTTCTTTTATTGATGTCAAACAACGCAGAGAGTTTTGCATACGATTTGA
>RFLC01000261.1 GCA_003694055.1 Candidatus Pacearchaeota archaeon
AAGGACAGAGATACAAAAAACTTTGTTTGGAGACACTGCTTACGATGCAGAGTGGTTGCACGAGTATTGCTTTGAGAAAGGCGTTCAAACTCAAATAAAACCGAGCAAAAACGTCAGGCGAGGATTTTATCGTCGGAAGCAAATGAGAAACTATTCTCCTGGAGAGTATCATCAACGCTCGTTAATTGAAAGAGGGTTTGGAAGTTTGAAACGAAAGTATGGAGGTTCTGTTTCTGGGAAGAGTATTGCGAGTGTGAAAGCAGAGATTTATTGTAAGGCAATAGCACCCAATTTAAGGTTGGTGCAATAGAGATTTTCAACAGAACCGATGGATTAGAAAAGTCTTTAAAGTGCTGGAGAGTGGAGAGGGAATGACAACTATTGTTGCGATACGCACGAATGCAGGCGAGGATGGGATTGTCCTTGCAGCGGACACGCAAAGCAATGTCTACAGCGGAGAAGAGCTCGACACTAAGAGCATTGGCTACAAAATGTGGGTTGGAAGAAACTGGGCTTTGGCTTATACAGGGGTTTACACGCCGGAACTAGTGCGCTTGAAGGGCATGCTCAGCGGATTAAAAAGATACCACTCAAGTGAAGACAGGGCAAAGGAAATAATCAAGCGCGCGCTAACTCCTCGAAAGTCCGGGCAGAGAGTTTTTGAGGAAGTGCTTGAGTTAAACTCGCGGGTTAGGAGCAAGGGTTCTATCGAGGATTGTTTGGAGTTTGTGCTTGCGACAAATGAGCCGGAGTTTGGAGTTTGGCATGTGCATGAGTTTGGAGTGCTGCGCAACGCTTACGAGTTTGCGAAAGCAGAGGGGTTGGAGATTAGTTTTGAGAACATTGTGATTGGAACAGGAAGCGAGATAGTTCGCAGCTACCTAGATGAGATATCCGAGGGTGCTGATGGGATTGATGTGACAGAGATAACATTGCCCGTTGCAATTAGGGTTGCTAGCAACGCTGTTTTCAAAGCGCGCCGCGACGCAGCAACAGGCGGCACAGTTGACTTGGCTGTTTTAACCCGGAACTCTGTTAAAGCTTTTGGCAGAGAGATAGAGCGCAAGGTAAGGCAAGCTGAAATTAGTTGCGTGGAAGAGATTGCAGCGCACTACTCGAGCGAGAGCGAAGCGCAATAGCAGGAAATCACGTGATTTAGGTATGTGTGTTTCGCTGGCATTGTCAATCTTGCATAGCTAAGGTTAAGTTGTATATACAAACGTATATACACTAATCTCAATTTTGGAGAGTCGCGCGAACTCCAAGTCGCGCGCAGCAGTCATTGGTGTAAATGTCACATTCACTACGCACTAAATTTTGACGTTTTTCCCGACGGCAAACTTAGTTTTATCCCAGCAACCGCACTCGTATGCAAGCGTTCAACAACGCGCGCCACATATACTCGCGCCGCCCGGCGTTCGCGCACCACATCAAAATACTGCCCGCACGCCTCCGACTCCACGCTTAAATCTATCTGCAGCCAGTCAGCGCAATTCTTGCGCGCGGATTTATCCAGTTTCCTTTCCCAAAAATTGGCGCCGGTTACACTTAAACGTAACATATTATGGAAGGACTGTTAGTCTAAACCGCATGGTTCTTCTTTGAGGTCCGCCGTGGAATGGCGAGGTGGAGTTGTCAGTGACTTCAACGTAAAATTGATAATCTGAATCTATGTTCGGGGCTGTTGGAGTGCCCGTTATCTCTCCAGTTTCCGCATTGAGAATTAGTCCGGGAGGGAGAATGTCCCCAACAGTTGTCGGGCGCCATGACCAATTGTATGGAGGATTGCCCCCTTCTGCATAAAACCTGAAGTAATACGGCTCCCCAACACTAGCATTTGGCAATTGATTGCCCATTCCCGGGAAAACATCAAGAGGTTTGAGAATTGTTAAACCTTTGAATGTATCAACCTCAGCTGCAAGTTGGTTCTTTACATCCGAATAACTAGTGTTATTGGCAAGATTGTTTAGCTCGTATGGGTCAGTTAAAAGGTTATACAACTCCTCTTCAAGGGTGTTATACCACACGTATTTCCACGTGCCGTTTCTTACCATTGCCCAATCAGGTACTTGCTTATACAGCGGCTCCAATTCTTGCTTGAAATTCTCTGCAAATATTTCGCTCCTGATGTTGGAAGAGAGTCCATTTATTAAGTCTCTTAAACTCATGCCATTTGTGCCTTCAAAAGAAGGAGCGCCAGCATAGTCAAAAATGGTGTTCGGCACATCTAGATCCCAGTAAACGAAATCGTCTACATATTTATGCTCTACTCCTGGAAACCACACAATCAAAGGAATACGGATTGATTCTTCATAAGGCATTCTCTTACCAAACTTTTTATGTTCACCCATAAGGTAACCATTATCAGAAGTAAATATGAAAATAGTGTTGTTGAGCTCTCCTAGCTCATCTAGCTTCTTGTATATTTCCTCAACAGCCCTATCCACAGAAAGCAATGACTGCAATCTATGGGCAAACAAATCATCAGGAGTGTGGTGATCCGGTTTAAAGTCTGTGTTATCATAAAAACTCGGGTCTCCTCCCCACCATTCGCTCTCGCTGACTCGAACGTAGAAAGGTTTGTCAGATATATCCCCCTCTGGTTGTTCTCCCCACCCTCTCCCTCGATAAACGAAGTTGCCTTGCGTCAAGAACTCTGTGTAGATTTCATCATCCTTGAACTCGCGGGAAGGGATTGCTGGGGTGTGAGGAAGAATCGAACTATAGAATAAAAAGAAAGGTCTATTTTGGGTAGCATACTTCTCTAATGCTTCAAGAGCTTTTGTTCTCAGAAATTTTGGAGGATAGGTAGTAATTTCTAGAACTTGACCTCTTCCTCTTGAATTATATCTACTAAAACCATGTATGATCTTCCATCTTGAATAAGAGCTAGGGATGTTGGTTCCCCAGAACTCCGTCCAGCCGGGAGGGATTTTATCACGTAGGTTTTGAGCATAGCTGAGGTAACCGTTCAAGTACTTCCCAACTAAAATTGTGTTGTAGCCGTTTTTTTGAAGCTCTGTTGCAAGCGTGCGCTCGTCATGGAAGTTCCAAACTCCGCCGTTCGGCAAGTTGTTGTTCAGCACGCCGCTCCAGTGCGAGAAAAAGCCTCCTGAGAGGAATGAAGCGCGGGAAGGACAGCAAACAGGGTTGCTAACGAATGCGTTTGTGAAAACCACTCCTTCCTTCTTAAGCTTGTTTGCCACGAAAGGCATGAAGTCAACTGTGTCATAACGTTGGTCGTCGGTCAAAATTAGGACTATGTTGGGCCGTTGCACTGGCGCAAGCGTGCCTGCTTTTCTTACCGGGCCAGTTTTCGTCGGTGAAAAATCAGGTTCAGATGGCAGACTTGTTCCTTTGTTAACAAAACTCACAATTAAGATGCTTGCAGTTGTTAAGAGAAGAGTTGTGAAGATGACAACGAACACTATTCGTTTCAAATTATTGATGTGCATTCCACGCAAACGAAAAATTGATTTTTATATTTTGTTGTGTTGTTAAGTTATCGCGCGAAGGTGGCTGTGGTGAGAACGAAGTGTCTGGAAGTCTGCCAAGGTGCTATACTTGCTGGCGCGAGCTTTAGCTTGACAATGCATTTCTGTCTCGGATCGAGCTTGTGAGCTAGCCCTCGCTAAAGCGCGCGTTTGAACTTGGGCGCTCCACAGCGTCCTCGGTAGCTGCGAGCCACGCGCTCGCCCGCGCGCAACTTTTATTTACCTCATCAACCCCAAGCTAACAGAGTTTTGCTGTCAGCGACAGAGCCATTAAAAATCTCTATCGCCGCGCGCAACGCCGCACCCTAAACACCGAGCCCTGCGCGGGATTTTCCCTCATACGCTCATACAAGCTCCTCAACGCGCTCGCTCTCATTAACTTTCCGTCGATAAGCTGCGCGAGTATGAGATGATAATTTAACGCATCGGCAGCAGCGCCACAACCGCGCGCCAGTAAAGCCCCACATCAAAATACAAATCCCTGTCGCTCGCCCTAAAATTTATCTGCAACCACTCAGCGCAATTCACTCCCGCGCTAAAGCAAGAATTTATCGCGCGGATTAATTATAATCTTTCTGCCTGTTACCTGCCAATCCACTTCCTTTACCCCCAACCCTGCCAATTCCCGCGCACAAACACATCTCCCAACACTAACCCTCTTCCTCCGCCAAAGAAAAACTCGCCAACTCTCACCTGCCAACGCCGCGCCCCTAACTAATAAGAACAACTCAAGGAACAATTATCCTCGGGCTTGACTCCTTTCTCCTGAACTCTCCCCTCGTCCTTCCAAGCCCTCCGCCAAACGGAAGCGGCCCACTCGGCGGCACAGCTCCAGCATACCCAATCAAGCGCCCTTGCTTGTCCCGATACTGCGGCCCATACGCAGCCGGATTTCTCGGCACCCTTGTCTGAGGGTCAAGCTGCGGATCATCCTCAATATTATACTCCCCAATCCCTCGCGCATACAAACTCGGCAGTCCATTCTGCCACTCAATAAACGCCCGCGGCGACTGCATAAAATTATAAAGGTCCTCTCTGAACGGCGCATTTGTGTGGACAATGATTGCGTTAAAGAAATCATTGTTTCCAGCGAAAACCCATCTTTGACCATCCCACACAAGAGGCGCGTCAATCCCAAGTTGAATTCCATCTAGTGTTAGGTTTGTTCCCCCCAAGTATCTAGTGAAAAGAGTCCCCCCGTTAATAGCACTGAAATGCATCCCAATTCTGTTTCCCTCAATATAACAATTCTCCAACTTCACAGCTGGAGTTGTCTGCACTTCTGTTGAGTTCTGCTCATCCCACGAATAATGCTTGTCAGCCCCAACCGTCCAAATCCTCCTGAATGTGATGTCGCTGTAGTCCACGCCGCCGAATTCCTGCGACTTGACCATGAAAGGTCCCCACACGTTCTCAAGTCTCATGTCCTCCATA
>RFLC01000262.1 GCA_003694055.1 Candidatus Pacearchaeota archaeon
GTATGCTGCAGGGTGAGAGCAAGGCTAGTTTGTTGCCTTTCTAATTAGGTCCTCGCAAACAAACGCGTCAAATTGGCTAAATAAATTTGCACTAATTGCACTAATCACTAGTTTTTAAGACAGCAGAAAAGAGTTTTGCAGATGGCAAGAAAAGGCTTGTCAATGCCTGCGCGCGCTGTCTCGAGTAAGCTATGGATTTAACTAATGCTGAAAGTTTAGTTTGCGAGGTTGGTTGTTGGGAAGTTGTCTTGCACGTCGCGCGCAAGCGAAGATTTTTAAATAAGTGTGGCTTTTAAATGGCATGGGTAAAGAGAGGTATGTTTTGCTTGCTTTGCTTTTGCTTGCGGCGTTTGCTTATTTTTCAGCGTTGGCAAGCGCGCAAAGCGAGGATGATGTTGCTAGCAAGGCAATGCAATGCTTGTCTGACCTGCTCTCGGAAAGAGACAGCATCTCTTTGCAGGAAGCGGTTTTCGCCTCGCTTGCTGGAGCTACCGACGGCAAAATTCCAATCACGATAAACTCAACTAAATCTCAGACAGAAGAGTGCTGGCCTGCCGGCGGTTGCACGGTGAGAGACACTGCGCAAGTGATGATTACTAAAATTCGGAATGGTGAGGATGTTGAAGGCATAAAGGAGTGGTTGTTGAGCAAGGTCGGACCGGCGCAGGGCTTAACTTGGTATCTTGAGATTACAATTCCGTCGAGGCAGGAGGCAACTTGCAGGGTGAGAGCAGAGGATCCGCAAACAGGAGATGCGAGTGAAGCTAGGATAACTGTCCACGAAGACCTAACGCTGAGCGGCAACACAGGCGCGTGCTTCACACTCGCGAACTCAAACTACTGGCTCATGATAAACCAAAATTGTTTGGACAAGGTGTTTAAAATAGCTTGCGACAACCAGGATGATGATTTCATTACAAACCTAGCCTATCAGCGCGAAGGTGGAGGGGTTGTTTTTATTTCTCCTGTGAGTCATTCTGGAACAGGCTCGAGCGATGCGAGCAGTTTTACAACAGAAGAAGTGAAAGCAAAATGCTTCAAGCAAGGGAACGCGTGCGATTACGAGGGAAGCTTGTGGGCAACACTTGCCTTGAACTACTATGCCCAAGATGTGAGCGAGTTCACTCCTTACCTGCATGCGCTTGCTGAGGACAATGTTCGCTACCTGCCTTACGCATTCGTCTACCTTATCGACGGGCGCGACGATGACTTTACCCGCATGCTATCGTTCATCTCGCGCTTTGAAGGGAGGTTTGTCTGGGATGTGCCAAACACTGCTTACAACAGGTTTTACGACACTGCGCTTGCTTTGCTTGCAATGGGTCAGCGCGACTCTGGATTGCGCGGCAGTGTGATTTCAGAGCTGGCAGATTTGCAGGGCGATAACGGGTGTTGGAACAACAACAACTTGCGCGACACTGCTTTCTTGATTTTTGGAGCAGGATGGACGTTTGGAAACGGCGGAGGAGGTCCGAGCGTTGAAACTCATTCGGAGTGCAGTCCAGATGGTGCGTGCGTGACTGTGCAAGGGGCAGGTCAAGACATGTGTTCAGCAGACAGCGATTGCGCAAACGTCAGTTCTGGCAACCACTCTGCCTGCAACTCCCAAGGCCAATGCATCGTTGTCCAAGGACCTGGGCAGGATCAGTGCTCGACAGATGCGGATTGCACTGCGAGTGAAACCCATGCTGCTTGCAC
>RFLC01000025.1 GCA_003694055.1 Candidatus Pacearchaeota archaeon
GCCCAACACCGCGCTCTTCGCAACCCTCACATACCTCGCAATAAACTCTTGCGCTTCATGCGGAGCAAGAACCTCTCTTCCAATAGCCTTCATGCCTACACAAAGAGTTTGGGGTTTTTATAGGTTATAGATGCAGTTCCAAAGTCCTGCTCTCGCTTAGTCCGCAACCCCCGCAAATTAAAAAGCAACTCCAAAAATACGTTTGGATTATAAAGATTTAAAAATAACAATCACTACTCAATTCAGATGGCGACGAAAAAAGCGCGGGCCCGGGAAAGCGTGAGCTCTGGTGAGAAGGAAAAAGTCAAGAGGGTCAAGATGCCTGACAGAGTTCCGCGCACTGAGAGAGAGATTGCGATGGACTTCGCGACAAAAGCCCATGAGAAATTTGCGCACTTGCTCAAAGCATCAATCTTGTTCGGCTCGCAAGCAGCAGCAAAGTCAAACGCTACAACAGGTTCTGACATTGACATCGTGCTCATCGTCGACGACGCTTCTATTTCATGGGATGCTGAGCTTGTGGCGTGGTACAGGGAAGAGTTAGGCAAACTCATCACTGCCCAAAACTACGCAAAGGACCTGCACATAAACACCGTGCGCTTGACAACATGGTGGGAGGACTTATTGCACGGCGACCCTGTTGTGATAAATGTCTTGCGCTACGGCGAGGCGCTGATTGACATCGGAGGGTTTTTCAAACCTCTCAAAGCACTGCTCTTAAACGGAAAGATACGCTCAACTCCTGAGGCAGTTTACGCGGCATTGCAGCGCGCGCCTCTGCATTTAGCGCGGAGCAAGTCAGCTGAACTTGGCGCAGTGGAAGGAGTGTATTGGACAATGGTCGACGCTGCGCAAGCTGCTCTCATGACAGCAGGCAAAATACCGCCGAGCCCAGAACACCTGCCTGAGATGCTCTACCAAACTTTTGTCGAAGCAGGAATGCTGAAAAAATCCTACGTTGAACAGATGAAAGAAATCTACGCGCTCCACAAAGCAATCCTCCACAAGCAAATGAATGAAATTAAAGGAGAGGTAATTGACAGGTGGCAGAAAATAGCTGAGGACTTTCTCATGCAAATGACCCGCATAATTGACACGCTAATCGAGAGCTACAAGAAATCAAACAAGTGAGAGACCCACGTTCTTCCCTTCAACCACCTTCCAACTAACAACAAGTACAACAACTCCATAATCTTACCTTGCTTCAAAATAATCAGAAACCATCCTAATCTAATTTACTACCAACGTTCCGCGCATCAGGGCTCGCACGCCAACTCAGCTATATTTTGTATTGCAGGTTGCATAAGTGGATCATTGAACCTTTCTATGAAAAAGTCAACAAATTCGTCAAAGTTTGTTATGCCAAGCAACCTAATATCTTCCTGGTCCTCTCTGTAAATCTCATGCAAGTCATCGTTAAACTCTGCACAAGTTCGAGTTTCCTCACACGTGCTGTTCTGCCTTATCGCCTGAACAACAAGGTCGTAAAGCTCGCGAACATTGCTCGGACATCCTCCCGAACTTCCAGACGAGCCTGTGCCGCTTGTACCAGATGTTCCACTTGTCCCTCCAAAGCTCCCGCTTCCAACCGGAAAGCCCTGGCTTACTAAAAAGTCGCGAATCTCTCCTGCGGTAGAGTCCTCTGGCAGCGGCCGAACAGGCAAGCCATTGTCTTGGTTGAAATAGCTGCGAATGTCAGAGCAATTTGAGATGTCAGCAAGGAACCCTGTGCAGAGTAAAGAGTGCGCAAGCTCTTTTCCGCGATTTGATGAGAAGAAAGCATTGAAGAATGCCTCACCTGAGCTAGTCCGCTCGCTCCCGCACAATGCACTCTCGAGTCCGTGCAAGAAACTGCAAAACTCTCCCGGACTTGATGCGCTGTAAGTGAAACTTCGCGAGCCAAACGGATTTGGGACATTGGTTGAACTCACTGAACCAGAAGAGTCCACATGCCAGATCGTTGCGCTGTTGCCAAAGTAATCAGCATAACTAACAAAGTCTCCATTTGTCTCCGGCCCTTGGCCAAGCACGCTCACAGGCACCCCGTGATGCAAATCAAAATCAACTATCATATCCCATCCATTCTCAAGCTCTGCTCTCACTAGCAAGTCATCTATGCTGCTCCCGCCCGGATGCGCGCTTGCAAGGTAGTAACTATAACTCGCAATCTCTGGAGCGCGAGTAGTGAAAAAGTCAAATCTCCCAATACCTGCTGGCAAACCATTCAGCCATGAGTTGAGGTCAAAACTCATACTCCCCCAATCGTAAACCTGATGCGAGCCGCCACTTGAACCGCTGGAGCCGCTCGAACCAGAGTGATGAGTGGTAACGCTCCCGCCAGAACTTGAGCCAGAACTCCCGCTTCCAGAACTAGAGCTTGGTTGAGGGCTTTGCACAAAACAACTTCCCAGACCAATCAGACCAACTGCTAAGTATTTCTTCGCTTCGCGGGACAAAGAAGAATAAGCGTTTTTCAAACCCTCGTACACTCTCTCTCGCAACGAACGCTGCATATTCTCCTTACAGTCCACATATTTATAATTTTTTCGCCATTGCATCACAATCATCCTAAGCTAGCAGCGATAAAGCGCACTTTGCGCACTAATCCTGCCAAGCCCAAGCGTTCGCTCGCCTGACCCTCAATTCCCAGCGCAGAACGCCACCATCTCTGCGCAATACACGCGCTCAGCGAGTGTTCTCTCTCAACAAATTGTCGACGTAAACTGCAAGGTTTCTTCCAGAGCGCTCAAAGGCGCGATAGGCGTTGCCGTGCGCTAGAAAACTATGAACTAGCTTGACTTGAGTTTGCGTTAGAGATGCTCCAACTGGTTCGCAAGAGTAAATGTTTGGGAACTCCCAACTCATCAAGTTTGGCTCGTCGATGCTGGAAGGTTGTGCCAAGAATGGCGCGCTTTGCGCATGAGGCAATCCAAGGCAGTGCAGCACCTCATGGCAAACCAATCTAGCGCAAGCAACTTCCTCCACACGCTTACTCCTGCATTGCACTTCTGACGAATTAATTAAAACAACACTTTTCTCGCTGCTCGCAACCCCTGCAAATCTGCTGGAAAGTTTAGCAGGCAAATAAAATCTTGGGAGCAGTTCAGCGAGCCGCTCTCCAATTTGGCTGCGCGAATAAATCTCAACCCCGACCTCATTCACCGACGGAAAACTCCCAAACTTTTCGCGCGAAAAATCCAACTCGCAATCCAGCTTATACCTTGCAAACTGCTCTCTCACCCTCTTCCACACTTCCTTGTTAAACTTCTCCTCGCTTTCCTTGCCGGAAACGTACACGTGCAAATGCAAGCTTCTAGGTTCAACAGGAGTGTCGCACAAATTCTCTAGCTTGAAAATTTCTCTCCCTAAGTTATGGGCTTTATCTTGACGCGAACTAGCTACTTGCGCAGAATCGGTACGATAAAATTGAGTCTGAAGAGCTGAACGCGGTGCGCAGGAAATGTTCAGCGCAACAAGCGCGCTAGCAACGCGAGAGAGCAGGGGAAAGTAACGCGGGAGAGTGCACGCACCATCTCTAACTCTGGAAAGATTTTCTCGCATAAGTTTCGTCAAAACAGCAGTTTTTATTTTTTTATTTAGTCGAGTTGCTAATCTAGAAAAACTCGCGTTGCGCTCGCACTCGCGCGGCTTTTCTGTGCTCGGCGCGAGTCGATATGAACAAGGAAGTGCGCTGTTTGGCTTTCGCTGGACATTGAGCAGCGCGCGGCTTTGGAAAGGCGAGGGGCGCGGGCGCGCGGCATTTTCCGAGAACGCGCGGGAGAGTTGTGCGAGCGCGCCGCCTAATTTAGAA